>CAIYOD010000033.1 GCA_903927755.1 uncultured Thermoleophilia bacterium
CGGGCCGCGCGGGCGCCCGCGTCAGCACGCCGGCTCCGGCCGCGCCGGCGCCCGTCGGGCGCGGCCGGCCTGCCAGTCCGCCCACAGGCCGTTCACGATCTCCACGATCGGCGCTTCCGGCGCTTCGAGCGCCGCCACTGCTCCGCTGACGTCCACGCGCTGATCGATGAGCTCCTGCAGCGGGTACGACAGCGTCTGGTCGCCGATCACGACGCTGCCGGCGATGGCGTGCTCGCCGAGCGCCAGCCGGACGTGGGCATCGCCGCGCTGGGCCTCCACGATCGCCCGCTCGCACAGCTCCGACCAGATCTGACTGTCGCCCCGCGAGAGCCCCTCGAGATCGGCGTCGGCGCCGCTGCCCACGGTGCCGATGATCGTGGTGTGCAACCCGGCCAGCCGGGTGACGTTGATGGGCGAGTCTTGGACGTACCTCTGGGCGGGCTCCCCCGAGCCGTCGGCGCCCGCCGCCATGTTGCGCCCCGCGACTCTGCCCTTGAGCAGCGCGGCGTTCCAGAGCACCTCCAGCTGGCGATGCCCGGTGCGGGCGTCCGCGATCTCGGCGATGTCGCCGGCGGCGTAGATGTCGGGGTCGCCGGCGCGCAGGTACTCGTCCACGAGGACGCCGCGGTCGCAGGGCAGCCCGGCCTCGCGGGCGAGGTCGATGCGCGGCCGCACGCCGACGGCGGCGGCGACGATGTCGCAGGGGATCAAGTCGCCGTCGATCGTCTCCACGGCCGCCACCTTCCCGCCCCGGCCGCGAATGGCGGCCAGGTCGGTGAAGGCATGGATCTCCACGCCCTCGCGACCCAGGGCGAGCTCGATGATGCGCGACTCGGATTCGGAGAGGACGTTCCGCCAGTAGCGGTCCTTGCGCATGAAGTAGTGCACGTGGACGCCTCGAGCCCTGAGGCCCTCGACGATCTCGAGGGCCGTGATGCCGCCGCCCACCACGACCCCGACCTTGGCCTTGCCGCACCGCCGCACGATGTCGCGCGCGTCGTCCATGCCGTCGAGCGTGACGACGCCGTCCAGCTCGGCGCCCGGAACACGGGTGCCGATGGCCTTCGATCCGGTCGCGAGCAGCAAGCGGTCGTAGATCAGCTGCCGGCCGCTCTGCAGCGTCACACGGTGGCCGGCGGGGTCTACTGCCGCCGCCGCCTCCGCGATCCAGGCCACGTCCAGGCGGCGGAAGTCCTCGGCGGTGAACGGGAACAGCCGGTCCTCGGGCAACTCCCTCGTCAGGAAGTAGGCCAGACCGGGCCGTGAGTAGTGGCCGTGGGGATCGGCGCAGACGACGACGATCTCGGCCCCGCCGTCGGCCTCGCGGATGGCCTCGGCGGCGGCCACGGTGGCGGCCCCGCCGCCGATGAGCACGTGGCGCCGGGCCACGTCAGCGGCCCCGGCCTGTGCCGCGCGCGGGCGCCTGCGGCGCGCGCGCCGCAGGCGCTGCGGCGATCGGCTCGAAGCGCAGCAGCCCGCGCGGACAGCGCTGGACGCACTCGCCGCAGGTCAGGCACCCGCTGTCGCCGACCGGCTCGCGGCGCCACACGTGCCGGCGCACGTCGATGCTCATCGGGCAGTTGAACGAGCATACGCCGCACTGCACGCAGCGCCTGGGCTCCGGCACGACCCACGCGCCCGCCAGCCTCCGGTGCTTCTCTCTGTCAGCTGTGAAGAACCCCATCGTCACCCATCGTAGCCTGTCCGCCCGCCCGCCGCCGTCCATGGCCGTCCACGCGCCGTGCGACGACTGCGGCGAGCTGGGTGACCCTTACGGGCCGCCCTGCTCGCGGCGGGCGCGCAGGTAGGCGACGAGCAGGGCGTCGCGTTCCGCGACCAGCTCGTCGTAGGTGCGCGCGCCCTTCTCCTCCGTGAGGCCGGCGTCCAGGATCTCGCCGGTCTCGGGCGGGAACGTCGTCCACGTGGCGAGGTCGCGCAGCATGCCCTCCTTGACTCCGGCGAGGTGCTGCACGTGGCCGATGATGCCGTCCTCACCGCCGCCGAGGTCGTAGAGCAGGTGCGGTCCCATGGCGGCCCAGCGCAGGCCGGGGCCGGCGCTGACGGCCTTGTCCACGTCTTCCACGCTGGCGACACCGCGCAGCACGAGGTCCACGGCCTCGCGCCAGAGCGCGGCGGAGAGGCGGTTGGCCAGATAGCCCGGCAGGTCGCGAGTGAGCTTGACCGGCTCCTTGCCGACGCTCGTGTAGAAGGCCGCGGCGCGGTCCATCGCCTCCGGAGACGTCAGCGCGCCGGGCGCGAGCTCCACGAGCGGGACCAGGTGCGGCGGGTTGTAGGGGTGGGCGGCGAGGCAGCGTTCCGGTCCGGTCGCCGCCGTCTGGATGTCGCTGATGGAGAGACCGGACGAGCTCGTGCAGATGAGCGCCTCGGCCGGCGCCGCGGCGCTGACGGCGGCGAACACCTCGCGCTTGATCGCCAGGTCCTCGCGCACGCATTCCTGCACGTGCTTGACGCCGGCGACCGCCGCCGCGAGGTTCCCGGTCCCGGTGAGCAGCTCCACGCCGCGCTCGGCGGCCCCCATGTCGGCGAGGCCGCTCCCGGCGAGGAAGCCGGCCGCCGCCGCGGCACGCTCCACGGCGGCCTCGAGCCGCTCGAGGTCCACGTCGTACAGGCGTACTTCGAGGCCTGCGGCCGCATACAGGCCGGCCCAGCTGGCTCCGGTCAGGCCGGCCCCTACCACCGCCACGGGTCCCGGCGTGGTCTCCACCGCGCGCTGCCTGCTGGTCTCGCCTGCGTCCTGCATTCCGGGCTCCCTCCGTTTCGCTGGCGCCGATTCTACCGGCGCGCGTGGGTCGGGCGGAAGAGAGGGGCTGGGGCGGCGGTCAAACGGTGACCCCGGGCGCGCGACCGGGCATGTTGGCTCCAGCGTCCATGAACCTGGGAGGGAAGCGTGAGACCGATGGGGCCATCCGTGCACGCGAAGGGTCGCGCGTCCGCGCGCGCTCGCCGAAGGGACCGGACGTTCCGCTCCGGGACGATCGTGATCCTCCTGGTGGTGATGCTCATCGGCGGCGCCCTTGCGGGGGCGTGCGGCGGCGACACGGCCTCCTCCGACGCCGCCTCCTCGTCGCCCAGCCCGGTCGTCAGCGCCTCGCCGCCGCTGCCCGGCTACCCGGCCACGCCTCCGGCCGGCGCACCCACGCTCACCGCTGAGGAGGAGGCGTGGCTCGCCGAGAAGGGCACGCTCGAGGTCGGCGCCTTCAACGACTACCCGCCCTTCTCGTTCCAGCCGTTCGAGGGCGGGGAGGCCACCGGGATCGCCGTCGACTACTGGAAGCTCATCGCCTATCGCCTCGGTGTGGAGGTCGCGTTCACGCCCACGTTCTTCAGCGACCAGCTCGAGGGGCTCAAGGACGGGCGCTTCGACTCGCTCACGGGCATCTTCCCGTTGGAGGAGCGCAAGCAGTGGTTCGCCTTCACTCGCGCCTGGTTCATGATCGACACGCGCATCTTCACGGACGCCGCGCACAAGTCGGACAAGACGCTCGCGAGCCTGAAGGGGCTCACCGTGTCCGTCGTCAAGGATGACTCCGGCCAGCAGATCGCCGACGATGCCGGCCTCGAGACCCTGGTCGTGGAGAGCTACCCCGAGGCGGTCAAGGCGGTCGGCGAGGGCAGGGCGCAGGCGATGATCCTCGACCAGCCGGTGGGCGAGTACTACGTCAAGGAGTTCGGCTACAAGGGCAAGGTGGCCGCTGTGGGCAAGCCCGTCGCCAGCGGCGAGATGACCCTGCCCGTGCGCAAGGACGACACCGTGCTGCTGGCGATCCTGCAGAAGGGGATCGGCATGGTCGGCGAGGCCGAGTTCGAGGGCATCTACGAGACGTACATGGGCGCCGGGGGCGACTGAGGGGCGCCGGGACGACAGAGGGGCGCCGGCGGTAAGATGGCGGCATGCCAGCCGCCGGCCGCCCAGATCCCCTCCGCGTCGCGCTCGTCCAGCTTCGCCCCGCGGACGGGGACAAGGAGCGGAACCTGGCCGCCGCCGGCGCAGCCGTCGCGGCGGCGGCTCGGGCGGGCGCCCGGCTCGTGGTGCTTCCCGAGTACGCCCTTACGGGCTTCCCCGCGGAGAGGATGCGCGAGCTCGCTGAGCCCCTCGACGGGCCGAGCGTCGCGGCGCTGCGGCGCCTGGCCGTGGAGGCCGGCGTCTGCCTCGTCGCGAATCTGCCGCGCCTCGGCGATCCCGCCGCCGCCGGGTATGGCGCCGCGGCGGGTGACGCCACCCATGCTGCCACCCATGACGCCAGTCCAGTTTTCGACACCACCGTCGTCCTCGCCCCGGACGGCGCGTTGCTCGCCGTCTACGACAAGACGCACCTCTTCGACCGCGAGAAGTCGGTGTTCACGCCGGGCGCCGTCCTCGAGCAGCCGTTCGCGTGGAGCGGCGTGCGCTTCGGCGTCCTCTGCTGCTTCGACATCGAGCTGCCCGAGCCGTCACGCACGCTCGCGCTTCGCGGCGCCCAGTGCCTGCTGGTGCCCAGCGCCAACATGGAGCCGTGGGGCGAGTCGCATCGCGCCTTCGTGCGTTCACGGGCGCTTGAGAATCACGTCTTCGTCGCCTACGCGAACGCCGTCGGGCCCGCCTCGGGCTACGTCTTCGAAGGCGGGAGCTGCCTCGTCGACCCGCTGGGCCGGATCCTCTGCGACGCCGGCCGGGACGAGACGGTGGTCTGGGCGGACCTCGACGTCGCGGTGGCGGACGAGGCGCGTCGCGTGGGCGACTACCTCAGCGAGCGGCGCCCGGAGCTGTACGACTGAAGTCGGGCCGGGACGGGCGTGGGGCGGCCGGAGCGGCGCACGAGCCGCTGGAGCGGTGGCCGAGTGGCGGGAGCGCCGGGTCAGCCGGCGGGCGTGAACCGGGCGACGTCGGGCTCGGACTGCATCGTCCACGAGCCGCTCACGCCCTCGTGCTGCGCGCCCAGCTCGACGTGCAGGCGCGCGATGCCGAAGTCGATGGGCGCGGTGCAGTAGAGCTTCTCCGCGCGCCCCATCACCAGTGAGTCCCCGTCCAGGCGGAAGCGCCACGGCTGGCGGTTGGCGCCCGACGGCGCCAGCCTCGCGGCCTGGACGGCCGAGACCGCCCACCGCGGCCAGTCACAGTCGAGGATGCCGGGCGCCAGTTTCTCGACGCTCAGGCGCGCGGACGCTTTGACCATGGTGCGCAGCAGGCGCTCGCCGGCGGCCTGGTCCCTGGTCGGATAGCCCACCGGGGTGATCGCGACCACCTGCTCGCCGGGCGTGAGGTCCACCAGTTCCGCGGCGCCGACGTGGTCGAAGGATGCGGCGATCCAGCACGTACCGAGTCCGAGGCCCGTCGCCTCGAGGATGAACCCCTCGCCGAGATAGCCCACCGCCGCCTGCACGTCGTCGGGGACGTCGTCGCCGGACGGCGCTCGCCCGATGAAGGCGGCGGCCAGCGGCGTGCCCGTGACCTTGCCGTAGCCGCCGATGATGCCGGTGAAGAGCTGCTGCGCCGGGTCGTCGACGAGGCACGCACGCGCCGGCGCCGTCACGGCTCCCGGCTCCACGGACGGCGAGTCGGGCGCCCCGGCCGGTGCGTTGGCGCCGTCGCAGAACACCTCGAGGCGCTCGCGGAGGTCGGGCGGCACCGAGCGGCCGTCGAAGCGGCGCCGCGAGATGCGCGTGGAGAGCGCGTCGTACCACTGGGCCCTGACGTCCATGACCGGGATGATAGGGGGGAGTGAGGCGCGGGTCCAGAGCGGGGCCCCGGCCTCAGTAGTGCCGGATGTCTGCCAGCGGCGCCGTCGTGGTGTCGTACTTGCCGAGCACGAGCGCGTCGCCGGACGTGCCGGCCGTGTACACCTTCACGCCGCGCACGGCCACGTCGCAGGCGACGCAGGCGGGCTCGTTGCGGAAGGTCACCCAGCGCAGCACCCCGCCCGGCTGCCAGCAGACGGTCGCCATGCCCGACTGCTGATCCTCGGCGGTCATGGTGGCCGCGACGTAGGTCAGTCCGTGGCCGCCGGCCGCGACCGCCACGGCGGCATTGCCGGGGCCGCCGTCGGCGAAGGTCCGGGTGTCGGCGACACCCTGGTCGTCGAACCACGAGACCAGGCCGGCTTCGCTCTCGCCCAGCAGAGTGCTGGTCTCACCGACGGCGGTCACGTTGCCGTACTCGTCGACGGCGACGTCGCGGTACGCGGTCGCCTCGCCCGGCTCACCGGGCAATTCGGCGTACTCCCAGGCCGTCTCGCCGGTGGCCGGATCGAGACGGTAGACGCACCGCCCCGGCCCCGTCGGCGGGGTGCCCACGGCGTTCTGCCCGGACGCCTCCCGGGTGTCGCGACCGCCCACGGCGATACCCGACCAGCGCGCCGCGATACTGCTCGGGACCGGCGCCGTGAGGCCCTCTCCGAGCTCGGTCGTCTTCCACAGCTCGGCGCCGCCGGCGCCGATGCGCGCCACGCCGATCGAACAGGTGAAGGGGACGCCTCTGCCCGCCCACGACCCGGTGACGACGATGGAGCGGTCGAGGCGAGCGATGCCGGTGATCTCCTCGGTCCAGGTCGGGTCTTCACTGGCGATCACGCGCTCCCACAGTTCCGCGCCCGCCGGTGAGTACTTGCGCACGCACCAGTCCTGCGTCGTGCGGAGGCCGACGGGTTCCGTGGTGAGGCTGGGGAGCGCGACGGCCGCGGCCGACGTGCCGCCCCCCGCGTAGACGTTGCCCAGCCCGTCGCAGACGACGCCGGCGAGGCGATCGACGTGGGCGGCCTCGACCGGCTGATCGAGGCTCCACGTCTTGTGGCCGCGCGACGTGTAGCGGGCGAGGAGCCATCCCGCGCCCTCGTCCGACGTGCGGGTCGCGCCGACGACGACGGCCGCCCGGGTGACGGCCAGGCCGGCGAGCAGCGCGTCGTCGGTCCCGGCCGGGTCCAGGACCCGGGCCCAGCGGCGCGTTCCGTCGGCGCGGAAGCGCGCGAGGCCGACGGCCTTCTCCGCGCCCTCGGCCTTGCTGAGTTGCACGGCCGCGACCACTTCGCCGTCGGGGGCCGGCGCCACCTGCGCGTCGGAGACCGCCCAGCCCGCCGGCTGCCACTCGCGCACCCAGCGCCCTGCGAACATCCCGGCGCCGAAGTCCACGTCGATCGACTGCCACTTCGGGTGCTCCGGCAGCTCGCCGGACCGCGGCTTCATGAAGAGCTCCAGATGCCGCGTCGTGGGCTGGTACACCATCATCATCGTGGTGAGCTGGTTGTACGGCCAGTACTTCATGCCTGGCCCGCCGCGCGAGATGATGTCCTTCATGCGGTCGACCGTCATGGCGCCGACCATCTTCAGCTGGGACGTGTAGCTCTGCCAGCGGTTCGCGTTCCACTTGGTGTCGAACAGCTTGCTGTTGTTGCCCTTGGAGACGAAGCTGTTGACGGCGCAGACGGCGTCCTTGAAGCCCCAGGCGATGCCCGGGTTCAGCGGGGTGGTGTCGTACCGCACCTTGCGCGCCCACTCACCGGAGGTCGCCGTCATGTCGTTCTCGAGGATGCCGACGCGGACCTTGTCGGCCAGCACGATCTGGTGGTTGAAGCAGTACTTGTTCTTCTGCATCACGGCGGCTGCGTCTTTGATCGTGCTCGTGGTCTCGAGCGCCGTCCTCAGGTCCATGGGGTACGAGTGCTGATCGGTGATCGCCGGATACGGCTGCACGGTGTCGGCGTCCAGGATGCCGGCGTACAGACCGCTCCGGTTGAAGCCGCTGATCACCTCCCAGAGGCCGAGATAGCCGAGCGAGCAGAACGACCTGGCGCCGTTGTGGTAGATCGTGACGGCGTTCAGGGTGGGGAGGATGAAGTCGTCCGACCAGTCGAGGTTGCGGCCGAGCATCGGCCTGCCGCCATCGGTGTACTTGCCCCACACTCCGAGGGCGGAGCACATGCTCGGCCGGCAGACGTCGGGGAAGAGATTGAGCACCCAGCAGTCGGTCTCGTTGACGAGGCCCCAGGAGTCGCTGTGGATGACCGACGCCATGCCCTCCACGTAGCCGCGCACCTCGGGGCTCACGGTCTGCTTGAGCGCGAGCGCCCGCTGCTTCATGTCGGCGTAGCTGACGTGCGTCGCGGCCGGCGCGAGGCCCAGGTAGAGGTACACCTTCTTCCACCACCACCAGTCGGCGCGCGACATCGCGCGGGCGTACTGCTGTCCGATCTGGTACGGCGTGGCCGTGCCGGTGAGCGAGATGTGGATCTCCCAGTAGAGGTCGGCGCGGTTGTAGATGACGACGTCGTCCTCTTCGGCCGCCGGTAGGCCGTAGCCGGTGGTGGCCGGCGCGGCGAGCGGCCACGCCTTGAGGCTCGCCAGCAGGTCGGCGGTCGCCGCCCTCGCGTCCGCAGCGGCCGCGGCGTCGCCGACGGCCGCCGGCTCAGCGGCCGCCCCCGCCGGACCCGCCGCGATCAGCACGAGCGTCAGCGTCAGCAACAGCAGGACGCCGGCCACGACGGTGACGAGGCGGCGGCCGCTACGCCGCGCCGCCTCCTTGCGCTCGAGTTCCTCGGCCCGGTGCGATCCCGCGACTTGGCTCGGCCCCATGATGTTCCTCCTGCTCCTTCCGGGCGCCGCAGCCCCTCCGGCCGGCGGCGCCTGCCCGGGTGGTCCGTTTCCGCTTCTGGCGCGATGTAGTCGCGTTTTGGCGCCCAGGTGTAGTCACCGCGCAGGCGCCGGGCGGACCTGCCACCGGAGGCTTTGCTCCTGTAGGCTTGGGCCATGCAGATGCTCGCCGCAGTCGCCGCCGCCCTCGTCGTCGCCTGGGCGGTCCTCGTCGTCGTCGCCCAGGTGAAGAACCCGGACCAGAGCCCGATCACCATGGGCATGAGCGGGCTCGCCCGCGGCCGCGCGCCGTGGGTCATGAAGTCCGCCTTCATCGTCCGCGGCCTGTCCGCCCTGGCGCTGGTCGCGGCGCTGCCGGCGGATCTGCGCGTCACCCGCCTTGCCTTCGCGGGCGTCGTGCTCCTCTGGGTGTGGGGGACGGGGTCGGCCGTGCTTGCGCTCGCCGACACCGACATGCCAGGGGAGGCCCCGACCCCAGCCGGCAGGGCGCACGCCGTGATCGCGCTGGTGGCGTATATCGCCGGCGCGACCGGCGCGATCGTCCTTTCGTCCACGATGCTTCGCCATGCCGGGTTGTCCGGGATCGCCACGTGGGCGCTGCCCATCTCGATCACCGCGGCCGCTGCCCTGGCGGTGCAGGTCGTCGCGTTCGGTGCGGCCGCGCGCGAGGCGCCGGCCGGCATGGCGGCCGGGTCCGCGACCCCGGCGCCGCCCGAAACGGTCGCCGCCGAGCCCGTGTCGCCGGCCGTCGCTCCGCCTCTTGCGGCCGGCGTCCCTCCGCAACTCGGCACCGAGACCAGGGTCGGGACCAGGGCCGCGCCGCGGGCACGGCCCGCCGGCACTGCGGTCGACAGTGGCGCCCTTCACGACCTTGCCAGCTACGCCGGCCTGTACCAGCGCATCTTCGTCGGACTGCTCATGGCCTGGACCCTGCTGGTCGCGCTCAGCCTTCTCGGCTCCTAGCGCGACTCCCTTCTTCCCTGCTCACAGCGCCCGGGTGATGTTTAGTGCCGCTGTGGGCACTAAATATCTGTGTCGGCAGACCGAATCGATCCTCCGTCCATCAGCGACTGCTAAGGAGCTTTCTCATGGACTCACGTGACAACCGCGCCGCAGGCTGGCCGACGTTCTCCGGCCTTGTCCTGGCGCTCGGCGGCCTCCTCGCCGTGATCGACGGCCTCATGGCCGTGTACAGGTCATCCTTCTTCATCGGCAACGCCGTCTTCGTGTTCAGCGACCTCAGGACGTGGGGCTGGATCATCTTCGGCCTCGGCGTCCTCGGCATCGTCTCCGGCTTCGCGGTCTTCAGCGGTCGGGAGTGGGCCCGCTGGACGGGCATCACCGTCGCCGGCCTCGGCGCGCTCGGCCAGATGCTGTTCGCACAGGCCTATCCCCTCTGGTCGCTCATGATCATGGGCGTCTATCTGCTCGCGGTGTACGGCCTCGCCGTCTACGGCGTGCGGGACAGTGCCGCCCGCTCGGGCAGCACCTATCGCTTCGAGTCGAAGACCACCGAGACGTCCGAGCGTCCGCCGAGTATCTCGGACGCGAGCGATCGGGAGCGCCGGGCGGCGTAGCCGCTCCCGGCAGTGACCAGGACTCCAGCCTGAAGGATCATGGGGCCTCTGAGGAGGCCCCCGGAGACCGGGAGGCAGCGGACCCCTTCCCGCTGCCTTCCCGGGTTACGAGACCGGGAGGCAG
>CAIYOD010000034.1 GCA_903927755.1 uncultured Thermoleophilia bacterium
GGAAGGGGCGGCCGCGGCCCGTGCTACGATTCCGGCCATGGCTGATCGCGTCCAGACAATCCTCGTGATCGAGGACGACCCTGCGGTGGGCGAGGCCCTCGTCGAAGGCATCGGCACCGAGGGCTACCAGGTGCACTGGGAGACCACCGGCGGCGGCGGTGTCGCCCACGCCCGTGACCACTCCCCGCAGCTCATCGTCCTGGACGTGCGCCTGCCCGACGGCAACGGGTTCGACTTCTGCCGCCAGATCCGTCAGCTCGGCCTGCGGCAGCCCATCCTCATGCTGACCGTCCAGTCGGACCAGATGGACAAGGTCCTCGGCCTCGAGATGGGCGCCGACGACTACCTCACCAAGCCGTACCACCTGCGCGAGCTCATCGCCCGCATCCGCTCCCTGCTACGTCGCGCGTACGGCGAGCTCGCCTCCACCGAGGCGGACGTGCTGTACGCTGGCGACCTGACGATCGACCGCACCCGCGCCACCGTCACTCGCGAGGGGCGCTCGCTCAACCTCACCCCGACCGAGTTCCGCCTCCTCGTCTTCCTCGCCCAGCACCCGGGCCAGGTGTTCAGCCGCGGCCAGCTCATCGAGAACGTCTGGGGCAGCGACGCCGACTTCTACGACGACAAGACGGTGAGCGTCCACATCCGTCGGCTGCGCGAGAAGGTCGAGCACGAGCCGAGCAGCCCTTCGGTGATCCTCACGGTGCCCGGCATCGGGTACCGTCTGGCGACCTAGGCTGGATCAGTGCGCAGACGCTCCCTCAGATGGCGGCTCGCGCTGACCTACGCCGGCATGGCGCTGCTCACCGCGGTCATCCTCGGCGGCATCCTCATCGGCGTGCTCGCCAACCACTACTCCCAGGCCGAGGATTCCTACCTCGACGCCAGCGCCAAGCTCGTCGTGGCGGACCCGCCGCCGCTCACCACGATGCAGGACCTCACCTCGTGGGCCCAGGCGGCGGCCCTCACCACCCAGACCCGCGTGCAGGTGTACTCGCAGGACGGGACCCTGGTGGTCGACTCGGGGTCGCCCAACACCTTGGACGCCGAGGCCCTGTTCGGCCGCGGCGACGAGTACGGCCACGGCCGTGACCACGACGGCCTGCCCAACCCCCTGGGCAACGGCCTGTTCGGCACTGGGGGCGGTGCACGCTCCAGCCGCTCGCTCACCATGGATCTGGGGAGCGGCGCCTACGTGAAGCTGTCGGAGGGGCCGGCGTCCGGCCGCGACGCGCTGGTCAGCGCGGCCGTGGCCTGGATCCTGGCGGCCGCGCTCGCCGTCGGCCTCGCGGCCCTCGCCGGCTCGCTGATCGCCCGCCGGATCGCACGCCCGGTGGTGGCGCTCACGGAGGCGAGCGACCGGATGGCCGGAGGCGATCTCGGCGCCCGCGCCCCCGTCGCCGGAGGCGACGAGGTCGGGCGCCTCGCCGAGTCCTTCAACGGCATGGCCGCTCGTGTGGAGACGACGGTGACGTCCCTGCGCCGGTTCGTCGCCGACGCGGCGCACGAGATCGGTACGCCGCTCACGGCCCTCCAGGCCGACCTGGAGCTGGCCGAGCGCAAGGCCACGAGCGACGATGAGCGCCGGCTCGTCGACCAAGCGCTGGTCCAGACGGCACGCCTCGCGAACCTCTCGGACAATCTCCTCCAGCTCTCGCGTCTCGAGGCCGGCGAGCCCGCCGGCGAGCGCCAGACGGCCGACCTCGTGGCGGTGGCCCGGGAGCTGGCCGACGGCGTGGCCTCCCGGGCCGAGCAGGCCGGCGTCGAGCTCACGCTGGACGTCGCCGCCGGCCCGCTGCAGGTCCCTGTCGACCGGGCCCGCCTGCAGACCATCCTCGCCAACCTGCTGGACAACGCCGTGAAGTTCACGCCCGAAGGCGGGACGGTGACCCTCACGGTGCGCCAAGAGGGTGACGAGACGCTGACGCTGGTCTCGGACACCGGGGTCGGGATCCCGGCCGAGGAGCAGCGCGAGGTCTTCGAGCGGTTCCACCGTGCGCGCAACGTCTCGGCCTTCCCCGGCAACGGCTTGGGCCTCGCGATCGTGAAGGCCGCCGTGGAGCGCAGCGGCGGCAGGGTGTCGTTCGCCAGCTCGCCGGCCGGAACGACCTTCAGCGTCTCGCTCCCGCTGGTCTAGGAGGCGCCGGAGTCGCGCGTGCCGGCGCCCGCCGGCGGCTTGGAGGGCTCGTCCGCCGGCGAGCCGTCGCCGCCGGCGTCGACCCCGCCCGCGGGCTCCCCGGCCCCCGGCCGGGACGAGACGTACCGCCCTAGACGCAGACCCTGCGCGCGCCGCGTGCCGCGAGCGGAAGACGCCGGCGCGCCCTCGGCCGCCTGGCCGGCCGGCGCGCCCTGTTTCGCCAGCGCGGCCTTCTGGGCCGCGGAAGGTGGTGTGACGACCGTCGCGCCACCGACCCCCACCACGGCCGCGCCGGTCATTGTGAACTTCGGGATCACGTTGATGATCGCCTCGCACGGCAGGTTGTCGAGCACGTAGTCGATCGTGCGGCCGAAGACCTTGTCGGCGATCCGCCGCTTTCCCTGCGAGCCGAGGACGATGACCTCAGCGCGGCGGTCGATGGCCTCCTGCACGATCGCCTTACCCGCCGAGCGCGCCGTGACGATGACCGGCGTGAGCTTCACGTTGAACATGTCCGCCGCCTGCGCCGCGCGCTCGAGCACCCGCCGGGCCCGCTCGCGCTCCTCCGGCAAGCTCGCGTCGATCGGCAGATTGAGCGGGACCTCGATCACGTACAGCGCGTCGATGGAGGACTTGCGCTCCGTCGCCAGCTGGCAGGCGAGCACCATCATCTCCTCGCTCACCGCGGTGTCGCGGACGGGCACCAGGAGCTGGTCGTAGACCACGTCGTCCTGCAGGGTGGCCGGCAGGGTCGGTGACTTCACGGTCTTGGTGAGCGAGTAGCCCTGCACTCTGCGGAAGATGACGTAGGCGACAATGCCGACGCCGACCCAGGCGATGCCGATGAACCCGCTCAGCGGCTTGTAGTACAGGATGACGCACCAGACGGCGAAGGTCCCCATCGCACCGAGGACGGCGGTCATGGGCACGGACACGCCGCGGATGCCGACGTTGAGAGGGGCGCGGAACGGCCGCACCAGGTCCGGCTCCCTGCGCCGCAGCACGATCACCGAGACGTGGGCCGCGGTGAACGAGATCATCGACCCGAAGGCGTACAGGTCCGCCAGCAGCGGGATCTCACCGGGCAAGATGAGGATCAGGGCGATGATGCCGAAGAAGACCACCGCGACATACGGCGTGAGACGCGTCGGGTGCACGCGCCCCAGGATGCGCGGCAGCTGACGGTGCTGGCCCAGAGAGAAGGCCAGGCGGGAGACGCCGATGATCCCGGCATTGGTGGCGATGAACAGGATGGTCGCGGCCAGGATCCCCACCCAGGGCCCGAGGATCCAGCGCAGCCAGGCGACGTTGTCCGGTAAGAAGCGGACCATGCCGAGCACCGGATCGGCCACGTAGTTGCTCCCGAGCTGGGTGCCGTAGAGCTTGGTGACCTGCTGTCCGTCCACCGTCGCGACGTCGCCCGAAGGCTCCTGGGCGGGGATGACCGTCGTGCCGTCCGCCAGCGTCTCGAGCGGAACGTAGGCGATGACCTCGGGGTCCGACTTGAGCACGTACGTGCCCTCCGGCTCGCCCGGCACGACCTCCACCGGGACGGTCTTGCCGGTCGCCGGATCCACCTGGACGGAGTTGAACCCGACGCTCATCGACGAGAGCGCCGCCAGCGGCATGCCGATGTAGACGACGAGGACCGCGATGATGACGAAGTTGATCGAGCGCGGCACGTCCTTGTCCGGGTGGTGCGCCTCCTCCGCCATGTTGGAGATGGTCTCGATGCCGGTGTAGGCCACCGTGCCGATGGCGAGGCCGTACAGGAACTGACCCCAGGTAGGCGCGACGCCCCAGTGGATCTGCGACAACAGCAGCGTGGGCTCGAGCAGAAGCACGAGCGCGATGATCATGATCAGGACCTGCGTCCCCAGGTCGAGGAGCGCGAGGACGACGTTGAGGGCGGCGGCCTCCTTGATCCCCACGATGTTGATGATGACCAGGACGAGGATGGTGATGGCGCCGCCGATCACGTTGTACGGCGGCTCCTTGAGGAGCGGCCAGAAGATCGAGAGATACTGCGGCACGAACAGCGCCGAGATGGCGATGGTCGCCGTGTAGGTGAGCATCTGCGCCCAGCCGACGCCGAAGCTGGCGAACTCGTTGAAGGCGCGACGGGTGAAGCTGGACGCGCCGCCCGCCTCGGGCATCGCCGCCGTGGCCTCGGAGTAGGACCACGCGGTGGCGATGAACAGGACCCCGGTGATGACGAAGACGGCGGGGGTCAGGCCGAGCGCGGCGACGGCGACGACGCCGAGAGCGTAGTAGATCGAGGAGCCGACGTTGCCGTACGCGGTGCTGAAGAGGGCTCCCACCCCCAGCACTTTGTGCAGCGATTGTCCTTCTCGACGTTTGCGGCGTGCCACGGCGTGTCCTGTGCGAGCCCGGTCAGACCCTGAAGCCGGGCTCGCGCACGACCATGACGAAGCGACCGGGGCGTGCAAGCAGGATGCTCTCGATCACCACTGCCTCCTCGCACGACGGACCGGGACTGCTCTCCTGCTCCAATTGAACCAGTCCCCGTCCCGCCCTACATCGAGCTTGCGACGGAGCGCCACTCCATCCATAAGGACGGGACGAAGGTAATCCTTAAGGAGGATGAGCGCGGCGGGTCTGGTCGCGGCCGCAGACGAAACCGGCCCGCCGTCCGCCTCGCCGATGGAGCGGTCAGACGAGGCCGCGCCGGATGGCCGTGGAGGTGGCCTCCGTGCGCGTGGAGACGCCGAGCTTGGAGATGACGCTGCTCACGTGGGTCTTGACGGTGGCGACGCCGATGACGAGCCGCTGGGCGATGTCGGCGTTGGTGAGCCCGTCGGCCATCAGTTTGAGCACTTCGCGCTCGCGCGCGGTGAGTGAGTCGGCGCCCTGCGGCGGCGCGGACACCGCGCGCACCAGCGCGTCGGCGGCCTCAGGCGCCAGGGTGGACCGTCCCGCGTGCGCGTTGCGCACGGCATCCGCGAGCTGGTCGGCGGAGACGTTCTTCATGAGGTAGCCGATGGCGCCGGCGCGCAGCGTCTCCCCGATCAGGTCCTCCTCGGTGAAGCTGGTCAGGGCGACGACCTTGGTGCCGGGGCACGCGGCGAGCACGCGGCGCGTCGCCTCGACGCCCGAGGTGCCGGGCATGACGAGATCCATGAGCACGACGTCCGGCCGCAGCTCTTCGCAGAGCCGGACCGCCTCTTCCCCGTCGCCCGCCTGTCCGACGAGCTCGATGTCGTCGAACATGCCGAGCACGACCTCGAGCCCGCTGCGCACGAGCACGTGGTCGTCGACGATGACGACCTTGATCTTCTCCCCGCCGCCGGGATCCGGCACTGCGCCTCCCTCGATCATCCTGCTTCGTCCTGTCGCCACTCCGCCGTGACCGTCGTTCCGGCGCCCGGCGCGCTCTCGACCGTGACCACAACGCCGGCCTCTGCGGCGCGCTCGCGCATGATGGCGAGCCCGAAGTGCTCGGGGGTCACCGTCATCGCATCGAACCCCCGGCCGTCGTCGCGCACCGTGAGGCGCACGGCCGACCCGGTCAGGTCGAGCATAACCCACGCCTCGCCTGCTCCGGAATGGCGGTTCACGTTCTGGAGGGCCTCCTGGGCGATGCGGAACAGCGCGACGCTGACCTCCTGCGGCAGCTGGCGGCTGCCTCTCACCTCGTGATGCACGGTGACGCGCGACCCGCCTTCGGTGGCCGCGGCGAGCTGCTCCAGCAGCGTGGTGAGCGACGCCTCCGCGAGCGCATCGGGGCGCATCTCCATGAGCAGGTTGCGCATCTCCGCCAGCGCGCCGCGCGCGAGTCGCTCGACGTCCTCCACGTTCTCGCGCGCCTCGTGGGTGGTCGGCCGCCAGCGGCGTCGGATCGCCTCGGCCTTGAGGCTCGCCGCGAACAGCGACTGCGTGACGGAGTCGTGCAGGTCGCGCGCCAGCCGGGAGCGCTCTGTGGCCGCCGCGGCCTGGCCGATCTCATCCCGGAGGCGCGCGTTCTCGATCGCCAGTGCGACCTGGCCGCCGAACGACGCCGCCAGGCGCACGTCCAGATCGGTGAACTCGCGCTCGCCCTGGTATGTGAGCGCGAGCACGCCGTAGGCCTCGTCGCGCACCAGCAGCGGCACGGCGAGGAGCGCGCCGCTCCCCTCGCCCCCACGCACCGGGACGGGCTCGCGATCGGCCAGCGCGCGCACGATGGGGTCGTCCCGCTGTGACACGGGCAGCTCGTCGCAGCTCGGCGACGAGCCGGTGGCCGCCGCCACCTCCAGCACCTCCTGCTCGGCGTCGTAGCGGTAGACGCAGCACCCGTCACTGCCGAGCAGCTGGCTCGCCTGGTCGATCACCCGGCCGAGCAGGTCCGAGAGCGGCCGGGCAGAGTCGAGCACCACGACCTCCTGCAGCGTCTGCAGCTGGGCGGCCAGCCGCTCGAGCATGTCCGTCGTCGAGCGCTCCGTCTCGTACAGCTGATCGACCTGCTTGAAGAGATACGACAATGCGATGAGGGCGGCGCCGCTGAGCACGCTGAAGCAGACGACCGTGATGGTCGGCCCATCCCAGCGGTCCTGGATGACGATCACGTACAGGGCGAGCGCCAGGCACACCAGGCCGGCGACGATGGTCTCGCCCCATCTGAGGGTCAGCGCCGCGAGGGTGACCGGCACGAGGTAGAAGCCGGCGATCGGGTAGCTCGGGAAGGTGAGGTCGAGGACGAGTGCGCCGGCGACGGCCGCCACCACGAGCAAGATGACGAGGACGCGGTGGCGGCCGAGCTTGGAGACCCGCCCCATGAGGCGGGCGAACCCGCGCTCGCTATGGGCCGTAGCGCCGGCCGTCGTCGTCACAGTGTCCTCCCGCGCCCGCTTGCCGCCTCAGCCTACCGTCCCCGCCCCCGGCCAACAACGGGAGGCATGAGGCGCGCCGCGACGCGCGCCCCGCCCGCGCCCGCGGCCGTCAGGAGAGGTGGTCGATCAGGATCTTGACGCCGATGCCGATCAGGATGAGACCGCCGACGATCTCCATGCGCTTGCCGAAGAGGGCCCCGAAGCGCCGGCCGAGATGCAGGCCGACGGCGGTGAAGACGAACGCCACGATGCCGATCACGAGCGCCGGATACCAGATCTCGACGCCGAGGAGCGCGAGGGACAGGCCCACGGCGAGGGCGTCGATGCTCGTCGCCACGGAGAGCACGACGAGCGAAGCGCCGCGCGTGGCGTCCTTGGCCGCGCGCGCCTCCTCGTCGCCCCAGATCGCCTCGTAGATCATGTGGCCGCCGATGGCGGCCAGCAGGCCGAAGGCGATCCAGTGGTCGACGCCGCTGATCCAGCGAGCCACCGACAGGCCGGCGAGCCACCCGATGACCGGCATGAGAGCCTGGAACAGGCCGAAGTGCCAGGCCAGGCGCACGGTGGTCCGGCGGCTCACGTGCTCCGCGTTCAGGCCGATGCCGATCGACACCGCGAAGGCGTCCATCGCGAGGCCGACCGCGATCCCGAGAAGGGTGAGGACGCTCACCGGCTCGACGCCCGCTCGTTCAGCACACGTTCCACGACGCCTCCGAGGCTCGATCGGCCGGGAGAAAGAAGAGACCCCCGGCGCCTGTCGTGCCGAAGGTCTTGCCGCGAAGTGCGCGACCGGGGCCGGGGGCCCGGGATGTCGATCGCGCCGCCCGTCGTGACGGGCCGGCTACTCCCCAACGGGAAGGCGAGTGTACCGGCGCGAGTCAAGGAGGGTCAATCGGGGGCCGCACGGCTCATGGCGCTCCGGACGGCCCAGCGGGCCCCCGGCCGGGCCGGGGCTCCCCGCCCCGGCCCGGCCGGTCTCGCCGGCACACGCGCGACCAGCGCGCCGGCCGGCGTCAACCCCAGCGCGCCCTCACGCCACCGGCTGTGCGGACGCGGCGCCCGCGGCGGCGCGCCGCACCGCGGCGAACTCCCTGAAGATCTGCCCCAGCACGAGCCCCAGGGCGAACGCCATCACCAGGACGGCGACGCCATAGAGGAAGGTGGAGCCGAACAGCAGGGTGAGCGCGACCAGGACGAGGGAGAGCGCCCAGACCCACGGGGCCACGGCCGAGCGCCGCATACCGGGCGCGCCCTCGCCGGCCACCACACGTTCACCGCCCGCCAGCAGATAGCCCAGCGCCGCGCCGAGGACGACCAGAACGACGGCCCAAAGGACGCTGCTGCCCGCGCCGGCCAGCACGAAAGCGACCGCGAACACGGCTACGGCGAGCACGGCCTGCGTCGCCGCACGCCACGGGACGAAGGCGCGAGAGCCGGAGCCGCGCACGGCGACCACCACCGCGACGACGACGGCCAACACGAACAGACTGAGCTGGATCCAGTAGAGGATCGTGACGATGGCGTCCATGTCAGCTCCCTTCCCCGTCGCTCGACGGCTCGCCTGCGCCGACGGCTGCGGCGGCCGGCCGACGCAGCTTGGGGCCGATGCTGACGACCGCCGCAACGACCGTGAGGACGAGCAGGAGGATCATCGTGGTGACGACAGTCTGGGTCGTCGCCGGTGGCTTCGCCGCGGCGACGTCGATGATGGAGGCCGGCTCGACCGTCGTCGCCTTGACGAACACGACGGTCGGGGCCTGCTTGACCACCACATCCGCCTCGTCCTGCGAGACCGTGGGCTCGCCGCCGTCCTCGGCGGCAGCGTACAGCGTACCCGCCGCGTCGCTCACGAGGTCGGCCGATCGGAGCGCAGGCGCACTGCCGGAGCCACCGCCCTGAGCGCCGGCGGGCTTGCCCGTGGCCTTGGCCTTCCGGTTCAGCAGCGCCCTGAACATGTCCTCGACCTGCTGATCCATCGACGGCAGTTGCACGCCGGTGGAGGTCCTCACCGCCCCCATGCGCCCTGTCCCCTGCTTGCCGGCGGCCTTGCCGGCGCCCTTGCCGGCCATCAGGTAGTTGCCGTTCCGCGGATACACCACGATCAGGCCCGCGCCACTCACCCCGGGCTCCTCCACCGAGATACCCATGAGCATGGAGCCCTTCCGCCCCCCATCGTTCGGCGCGGTCTCGGAGATGATGACGGGGAACTTGTCGAAGCGGAACGTGAACTTGGTGGAATCGCCGCGATCCTCGACCCAGACGGTCACCCCGGAGGTGCCCTTCTTGCCCTTGGCGTCCTTGCCGACGCCAGCGCCACTGTAGGTCCCCACCCAGGGTGCGGCGTCGGCGGCCGCGGCCAAGGTGGGCAGGAGCAGCGAGAGGCCGAGCGCGAGCAGGGTGGCCGCGACGGCGGCTTTCAGCGGTCGTGTCATGCTCCCCTCCAGAGTCGTCCACAGCGCTGACCAGATCATCCTCGCGCGAGGCTTGATCGGCGTCAACGTCGGCAGGTGGAAGAGCCCGGACCCTCCAGAGTGGCAAGCAGCTCGCGGGCTGCGCGCCGGCGGCCGCCTGTGGCAGTATCACGCGACATGGACGCACGGGAACTCATCGACCGGCGCTACTCCTGCCGCACCTATCTCGAGCGGCCGATCTCGGACGCCGACCGGGACGCGCTCACGGCGTTCATGGCGCTGAAGACCGTGGGACCGCTCGGTTCGGACGTGCGCTTCGGCCTCATCGCCGCTTCCTCTGACGACGAAGGCGCGCTCAAGCGCCTCGGTACCTACGGCTTCATCAAGGGCGCGCGGGGCTTTCTCCTCGGCGCCGTACGCAGAGGGCCGGGCGACCTCGAGGACTACGGGTACCTGCTCGAGGAGGTCGTCCTCCACGCCACGGGGCTCGGCCTCGGCACCTGCTGGCTCGGCGGGACGTTCACGCGCAGCACCTTCACGTCCCGCTTCGGCGGCGTCGATCGCGACGAGACCATCCCGGCCGTCGTCTCCCTCGGCTACCCCGGCGACGACGGCTCCGGGCGTATCCGCGAGCGGGAGCAGGGCACGCGGCGGCTCCCGCCGGACCAGCTCTTCTTCGACGGCGAATGGGCAGAGCCGCTCGGCCGCGATCGCCTGGACGGCCACGGCGACGCGCTCGAGGCCGTCCGCATGGCGCCGTCGGCGACCAACAAGCAGCCCTGGCGCATCGTGCGCCGCGGCGGAGACTGGCACTTCTACCTCGTGCGCACCAAGGGCTACGGCAAGGGCAGCCCCTGGTTCAAGCTGCTGCGCATCGCCGACCTGCAGCGCGTCGACCTCGGCATCGCCATGTGTCACTTCGAGCTGGTCGCGCGGGAGTCGGGCCGCGACGGCCGCTGGGTCGTCGAGGACCCGGGCCTCGCGCTGCCGGCCCCGGGCATCGAGTACACGGCCACCTGGCGCGGCTGAGCGCCGGCGTCATGCCGTGGATATGATTGAGGCCGTCCACGACAGCCGCCAAGGAGTCGCCACGCCCCGTCCGCCACGCAAGGTCCGTCACGCCCAGAACATCAGCCGCATGTGCCTGGTGTGCGGCCGCGACAACCCCTTCGGCCTCCACGCCCGCTTCTACGAGCTGGCGCCGGACGCGCCTGCGGCCGGCCCCGAACTCCTCGGCGTCTTCACTCCGCGCGAGGAGCATCAGAGCTATCCCGGCCGGCTCCACGGCGGCGTGAGCTCGGCGATCCTCGACGAGACCATCGGCCGCGCCATCCTCCTGCTCGAGCCCGGCGCGTGGGGCGTCACGGTCGAGTTCAGCGTGCGCTTCCGGCGGCCGCTGCCGCTGGACGACGAGATCCGTTGCGTCGCCCGCATCACGCGTGACACCAGCCGGTTGTTCGAGGGCTCGGGGGAGATCGTGCTTCCCGACGGATCCGTAGCTGTCGAGGCGCGCGGTAAATACCTCAAGCAGACGCTGACCGACATCACGGACGGCGACTTCATCGAGCGCGAGTGGTTCTCCGACCCGCGTGAGACACCCGGGGAGATCGAGCTGTAGCTCGACGCCCGGCCGCGTCTCCGCTCCAGAACGAGCGAGGGCGGGCGGCCCTCACGGACCGCCCGCCCTCGGCGTCTTCACCGTCCGGCCGTAGCGACCGGAAGCGGCTTCACTTCACCTTGAACGTCTTGACGACCTGCTTGGCGGTATAGGTGCTGGTCGCGGCGATGGAGAGCGTCACGCGGTGAGCGCCCGTCTTGACGGCCTTGTAGGTCACGGTGAAAGCACCCGTGGCGCTCGCGGTGGCCGTGCCGGCCTTCATCTTGCTCCACTTGGCGCCGACCTTGCGCTCTACCTTCCAAGCGACCTTCGCGCCCGCAAGGGAAGCGACGGGACCAGCGGTTCCTGTGATCTTGACGCTCTTCTTGACCTTGACGGACGTCGGAACGACCTTCGCCGTCAGCGTCGTGGTGACGACGGCCGGCGGCACACCATGACAGCCCGCCGTGGTGCCGCAGCCGTTGGCCTTGTGCTGCGTAGAGGCCAGGATCGCCGTCGTGCCGCCGTGACATGCGGCGCATGCCGACGGCAGCGGCGGGTTGCCGGTGCCGCCGTCGTTGTGACACGTGGCACAGGTTGAGAAGAAGCTGGCATGGTTCGCATTGCTGTGCGTATCCGACATGTTGTGGCAACTGGCGCACGTCGTGAAGGTGGGCTGCGCGCTGGCCGGTCCGGCGACCAAGCCGAACGTGACGATGACGGCAAGCGCCAGCAGCACTGCCAGGATGAGTGCAGGCGCCAGGCGCCCGCGATGTGCGTACACGATCCCCATGCGTCTCCTTTGTCGTTCGCCAGAATCGTTCTCGATGAGACACTTTAGCGGGATTGGAGCGGCCTTGCCACCTAAAGGCGATGCTGGGCACAAGCGCGAGTTGCGGAGTAGAGTGTGCGCCCGACGATCCGCCATGAGGGAGGCGACATGCAGACCACAGACCGGCCCGGCCGCCCAGTGGCGGTCTGGGCCCTGCTCGTCCTCCTCGTGGTGCAGGGCCTGGGCGGTCTCGCCGGCGGACTCTCGCTCACGATCGCGCCCGACGGCTCCATCATGCAGATGTCCATGTCGCTGCTCGACGGCTCACCCTTCCGCGACTTCCTCATCCCGGGCCTCATCCTCATGCTCGTGCTCGGGGTGCTGCCGCTCGTGGCGGCGGTCGGGCTGTGGCTGCGCCGCCGCTGGGCCTGGTACGCGGCGTTCGTCGTCGGCTGCGGCCTCATGATCTGGATCCTGGTGGAGATGACGATCATCCCCTACGACGTTCTGCAGCCCGTCTTCGGGGGGATCGGCGTGCTGATCTTCGTCGTCTCGCTGCTCAAGCCGGTGCGCCGCTTCTACGGCGTCAGCCTCCCCGGCGAAGCCTGACCGGCCGCCAGTGCGGACAACACAGGTTCCTGCAGGCCCGCGGCGAACATGCCGATGCAGACCGGGCAAGCGAAGCCAGCGGGAGCTTCCGTGCGCACCGATACGACCAGACAGCGCGTCTTCCTCACGTTCGCCTCGGGCGACCTCGCCTTGGCTCGTCCCGCGGCTGCCCGCCTGGTGACCGGCGGGGGCATCTCCCTCGACCAGGCATTGACCAGCGAGCCGTTCGCGAGCGCTCGCGGGGACATCATCCGCGCCAGCCTCCTGACCAGGCTGCGCCACTGCACCAGCGCGCTCTGTCTGTACGGGGCGCGCACCACGGACGACGACTGGGTGCGCTGGGCGCTGGAGTCGGCCGCCCAGCTCAGCCTTCCCTTGCTCGGCGCCCCGCTGCCGGGCGAAGCGACGCGCGACTCCGAGCGCTTCCTCACGCGCCTCGGCGTCGAGTTGGTCCCGCTGAGCCGCGACGCGATCGTGACGCGCACGCGTGACTTCTCGGTGCGCCGTCCCGCGCGGGTGATCGACGCAGCCTCCATCGCGGAGACGCTGCACCTCATGCGGCACCCGCTCCGCTAGCAGCGCGAGGCCGATCCCGCCGCGGCCCGCGGCCCGCTACGTCTCTGCGAGCACGACCAGGTCTCGGCCGCGCGCCTTCGCTTCGTACAGCGCGTCGTCGGCGCGCGCGATGAGCGCGTCCATCGACTCACCCGCGAACACGGCGCCGCCCAGACTGACCGTCACCGTAAGGTCGCGCCCGCCGGCCATGAACGGCGCTTCCGCCACGGCGCCGCGGAGTCGCTCGAGGAGCTCACCCAGCTGGGACCCCGTGACCCCGGGCACGACGACGAGGAACTCCTCGCCGCCGAAGCGGCCGACGCTGTCGTAGCTCCGCAGCGCCGCCTCCATCCGTCGCGCGAGCTCGCAGAGCACCGCGTCGCCGGCGGCGTGACCCCACTCGTCGTTCACCCGTTTGAACCGGTCGATGTCGAGCATGCCCACGGCCAGCCCTGTGCCCTCGCGTGACGACCGCTGTAGTTCCGCTTCCAGCGTCTCCACGATCGCGCGTCGGTTGGGCAGACCCGTGAGGGCATCGGTGAGCGCCTGGACCTCGAGTTTCAGTTGCGCCTCGATGAGCTCGTCGTTCAACTCCACCAGCCGGCGGCCCACCTCGACCCTCGCGCGCAGCTCGGCCGGGTCGTACGGCTTGCCCACGTAGTCGTCCGCGCCCGCCTCGAATCCCGTCATCATGTCATCCTTCTCACCGAGGGCGGTGAGCAGGATGATGTAGGGAGGCTGACGGGTCTCCAGGGCACGGGCGCGGCGGCAGACGTCGATCCCGTCCATCTCCGGCATCATCCAGTCCAGGATGGCCAGCCGTGGCGCATCGGGCTTCTGCAGGGCCTCCCAAGCCGCGGCTCCGTCGCTCGTGACCGTGACGTCGTAGCCCCACTTCTCGAGCACCTTCGTCAGCAGGATGCGGGAGGTGAGATCGTCCTCTGCGATGAGTACCCTCATGCCTGCCCTTCTCTCCGCGAGAGGTGTTCCCGCAACCGTTCGAGCTCTTCCTCGACGCGCGCGGTGAGCCCGCGTGCCGCGTCGAGATCACCGGAAGCGGCGCCCCGCTCGACCTCGTAGGCCGCCGCGCGCAGGGCCTCCGCGCCCACGTTGGCCGAGGCGCCCTTGAGCGAGTGTGCGTGCCGGCGCGCCGCGTCCGCGTCGCCGGCGGCCAGAGCCTCGCGCAGCGCGCCCACCTGCCGGGGCGCGTCCGCGACGTACTCCGCCAGGATCTCGGCGGCGGTTTCGCGGTCGCCCTCCAGGAGGCCCAGCAGCACGCCCTCGTCAAACACGACGGAGCGTGGCGCGGCGGGCACAGAGGCGACGTCCACCCCGTCGTCCAGACTCGGCTCCTCTTCCCGGCTCTCGTCACGCCGCATCCAGCGCTCGATGACCGCCGCGAGCTTGTCGGGCTGGATCGGCTTCGACAGGTAGTCGTTCATCCCGGCCGCCAGGCAGACCTCGCGATCCTCGGCCATGGCGTGAGCGGTCAAGGCGACGATGGGCACGCGATGATCGAGCACCGGTGACGCCTCGTCCCGGATGCGTCTCGTCGCCGTGATGCCGTCCATGACCGGCATCTGCACATCCATGAGGACGAGGTCGAACCGCCGCCGCGAGAGCGCCTCCAGCGCCGCCCGACCGTCCTCCACCGGCTCGGCGTGATAGCCCATGCGCTCGAGCGTCTTGAGCGCCACCTTCCGGTTGATGGCGTTGTCCTCGGCCAGCAGGATGCGCGCCTTGCGCTTCTCGCGATCCGCGAGACTGTGCCGCGTGACGATGCGCGCCGCCGCGACTTCGTCAGCCTCGCCCCGGTGCATGACCACCATCAGACAGTCGAACAGCTGGGATTGCTTGACCGGCTTGGTGAGATAGGCGGCGAACCCCACCTTCTCCAGCCGGCTGGCGTCGCCGCGGCTCCCCATCGACGTCATCATGATCAGGCGCACGCCGGCGAGCTCCGGATCGGCCTTGATCAGGCGCCCGAGCTCCTCGCCGTTCGTCTCGGGCATCATCATGTCCAGGATGGCCACGTCGTAGGACTCGCCCTTCTTGACGGCCGCGCGCAACGCCTCGAGCGCCGCCGCCGCGCTGTCGACCTCCTGATGCCGGCATCCCCACGACCCAAGCATGCCGGCGACCACTCTGCGATTGGTCTCGTTGTCGTCCACGGCGAGCACGCGCGCGCCGATGATGCGGCCCGCGTCCACATCCTCCGGCGCCAGGATGGCGTCCGGGTCCTGGCGCGAGAAGGCCGCAGTGAACCAGAATGTGGACCCCACACCCGGCTCGCTGGCGACCCCGATCTCCCCTCCCATGAGCTCCACCAGTCGCTTCGAGATCGCGAGGCCGAGGCCCGTCCCGCCGAAGCGACGCGTCGTCGACGCGTCGGCCTGCGTGAACGCCTCGAAGAGAGCCTGGGCCTTGTCGGGTCTGATCCCGATCCCGGTGTCCCGCACGGCAAACCGCAGGGTCGCTCGATCGACCGTCTCCTCGAGCAGCCCCACGGTCACGGTGACCTCTCCGCGCTCCGTGAACTTGACCGCGTTCCCCAGGAGATTGGTGAGCACCTGGCGCAGCCGCCCCGGGTCGCCGCGCAGCGCCGACGGCACCTCAGGCTCGACCAGAGCGGTGAGCTCGAGCCCCTTGGCCTGCGCCTGCAGCGCCGGAAGGTCGCAGGTGTCCTCCACGGTCGTGCGCAGGTCGAAGTCGAGGATCTCCATGTCCAGCTTGCCGGCCTCGATCTTCGAGAAGTCGAGGATGTCGTTGATGATCATGAGCAGTGCGTCGGCGCTGTTCTGGACCGTCTGCGCGTAGTCGCGCTGTTCCGCGTCGAGGCCGGTGTCGAGCAGCAGCGACGTCATGCCGATGACGCCGTTCATCGGCGTGCGGATCTCGTGGCTCATGTTGGTGAGGAACTCGCTCTTGGCGGCGCTTGCCGACTCGGCCTCCACCGCGAGCTGGTTGGCTCGCCGGATCGCCAGCTCCAGATCGCGGTTGGCGGCGTCGGTCTGTTCCTTCGCCTTGCGCAGCGCCTGCTCGGCAGCCCGTCGTTCGCTGATGTCGCGGCAGAAGGCAACGTCGAATGCCTGGCCGCCGAACTCGAAGTACATGGCAGTGACCTCGACAGGGACGATGGTCCCGTCCTTGTGCCGCTGATGCGACTCGAAGGTCAGGGAGCCCGCCTCCCGCAGCTCGGCGATGTGCTCCGGCCAGCGTTCTTTGGGGAAGTCCGGATCGATGTGGTGGATGGTCAGCGAGGCGAACTCCTCGGCAGAGTAGCCCAGCGTCTCGCGCGCGGTGCGGTTTCCATACAGCAGGGAGCCGTCGGCGGCCATCCAGAACACGATGTCGGCGGCGTGCTCGACGATGAAGGTCGTGAAGCGCAGGTCCTCCTCGGCCTTGCGGCGCTCCGTGACGTCCCAGGTGACGCCGCTGAGGGCGACAGCGGCGCCGTCGGCGTCCCTGCGCACTCTTCCTCGCTCCGCCAGGTACGCGACGGCGCCGTCCGGGTGGAGCAGACGGAACTCGACTTCGTAAGGGGCGTCGGCGGCTATCGCCTGCGCAGCCGCCGCGTCCACGGCCGCCAGGTCCTCGGGGTGGATGTGGGCGTCGAAGACGGACCACGGGCCATCGTGCCGATCCGGCGGCAGCCCGTAGAGCGTGCCCACCGTGTCGTCCCACGTGATGTGGTCCGGGCCGATCTCCCACTCCCAGACGCCGACCTCGGCGGCCCGCAGCACGAAATCGAGCCGCTCGCGGCTCTCCTTCAGCGCCGCCTCCGCCGCGCGCCGCTCACTGATGTCGCGGAACGAGGTGATCGCGCCGGTGACGGCTCCGTCACGGTGCAGCGGCTTGGCGATGTACTCGACCGGGAAGCAGGTGCCGTCCTTGCGCCACAGGACCTCTCCGTCCACACGGCCTTCGAGGCCGTCTGCGTAGGCGTGGTACTGCGGGCACTGTTCGATGGGGTAGGCGCTGCCGTCCTCACGCGCGTAGTGGATAGCGTCGTGCATGCGCATGCCCAGCAGTTCCGCCGCCGTCCACCCGAGCATCTCCTCCGCGGCAGGGTTGATGAAGACGATGAGGCCGTCACGGTCGACGCCCAGGATGCCCTCGCCGACCGACTCCAGCAGGTTCCGACTGCGTTCCTCGGCCTCGGCCAAGGCTTGCTCGGCACGCTTGCGCGCCGTCATGTCGCGCAGGACCCCCTCCACGCCCTGCACCTCGCCGGTGACATCCCGGTAGAAGTTGCCGGTCACCGCGCCCTCGATGATGGCGCCGTTCCGGCGGCGCACGGTCACCTCGAAGTCGGTCACCGAGCCGTCGCGCTCCAGGCTCTCGAGGAGCTCCGCCCGCTGCGACGGGTGTTCGTAGAACGCCTGCGCCAGATCCATGCCGATCGCGTCGTCCACCGAGTCGTAGCCGAGCACCCGCGCGAACGACGGACTCGCCATGACCAGCCGGCCGCCGCGGTCGGACCGATAGAAGACGTCGCCCATGCTCTCCAGCACCGACCTGTACTCCCGTTCACTCTCGGCGAGCGTGAGGCCGTCGATACGACGGCGTTCCTGCACCACGTAGAGGCCGATGAGGATCAGCGCGAGCAGCAGCGTGATGAGCAGCGGCTGCAGCCGCTGCTCGGCCACCGCAGTCGCCCAGTCGGAAGCGTCGACGTCCACGCCCAGCACCCCCAGCACGCGCCCGCTGAAGCGCTCACGGATCGGGGCGAACGCCGAGACGAAGGAACCGTACTCATCGTCATACGGCCCGACGGTGACCGCCCTGCCGGTGACGAACACTGGCGCCAGTTCCGGCGGCGGCTCCTCGTACGGCGTCCCGGGTTCCGCGTGACCGGGATTCTCGATCGGGATCCCGTCGACGGTGAACAGGATCGCGTCGCCCTTCGCCGCCATGAGATACAGCCAGCGGAGGTCATCGCCGGCGTCCGTCATGAGCTTGAGCTGCTCGCGCAGCCGGTCATAGTCCTTGGTGTCGGCGTCCGCCGGCGTCGCGGTCTGGGCAGCGACCCTGTCGGGGTTGATGCCCCCAGCCGCCAGCATCGCCCGTCCGACGAGGCTCGCTCTGGCCGTGGCGTCGGCGTGGCGGCCGATGAGCGTCGTCGCGTAGAAGCCTCCGGCGAGCAGGCAGACCATGACGACGGCGACGGCGACCTCGAGAGCCAGGCCCCTGCGATCGCTCAGCCCTGGGTGCTCTTCCCCGAGAAGCGTCCGATAGTAGTACCACAGGGCGGCCACGAAGGGCACGGCGAAGGCCATGGCCACGAGCTGGACGGGAAAGCCGAACGTGTCGAGGAACCACGGCCGGTTCACCCAGCTCGCCGGCGGGAACGACGCCGGCAGCGTCACGCCGAATTCGACGAGGATGAAGCCGGCCATGCAGACGGCCGCGACCATCAGCGGCCGCTTGTGCCGGCTTCCGTGACTCGCGAACCGCCAGATCGCCACCGCGGCCCACACGCCGCCGACGACGCCCAGGAAGTAGCTGGCTGCGACCTCGAGGCCGCGAGGGCCCGCGAGGAGGCCCAAGGCCGAAGCCGACACCAGGACGAGGATGACCCAAGGGCCGACACTCCTGCCGCCGGCCGCGGCCCAGCAGCGCCGGGCGAACTCCGCGAGCAGCAGGCACCCGGCCCCGAGTGCCACCCCTTGGACGACGTCGATCGCGGCGGCGGCCGGCAGACCGAGACTGAGCAGATCGGCGGTGGACGACACGGCGAGGGCAGCGGCCGAGGCCCCGAGCCAGCGCCACGGCAACGGCGAGGACACCGTGTCGGAGAGGCCGAGAAGCATGGCCGCCAGGAAGGCGAGGCCGAGCGCGTACACGAACAGGAGGTAGTCCAGCTCTACATGCGCCACTCCATCACCCCGCCTCACGGCACGAGACCGTGATCGCTCCCCTGAGCTCCCCCTGCGGACTATCGGGGCGGCACTGCGCCGCCTTGAACGACGCGAGACGCGCGGCGCGGCATTCGCGGCCTACCCCCGAGCTTCCGGTAAGCTACAGTTCCCGCTCACCACACCGGAGAACCATTGGCCCCGCCCCCCGTCATCATCACCGCCGCCCTGACCGGCTCCCGCATCACCAAGGAGCAGACGTCCGCCATCCCCATCACCCCGGCTGAGATCGCCGCGGAAGGCGTCGCGGCGTGGCGGGCCGGCGCCGGGGTCCGGCACGTGCATGTGCGGGACGCCGCCACCGGCCAGGGCACCCAGGATGTGGACGTCTTTCGCGAAGTGGTGGACGCCCTCCGCGCCCAGACCGACGCCATCCTCTGTCTCACCACCAGCGGGATACCCGGCAGGAACCTGCCGACCGCCGAGCGGATCGCGCCACTCGCGCTTCAGCCGGAGATGGCCAGCTTCGACGCCGGCACGATCCAGATGGACGCCGGGCTCTTCGTCAACGAGCCTGAGTTCCTGGATGCGCTCGCAGCCGACGCGCTCGCGCGAGGCGTCAAGCTGGAGCTGGAGTGTTTCGACCTCGAGATGGTCCACACGGCCTTGCGCTATCACCGGGACGACAAGCTCCCGGCGCCGCTGCACTTCCAGTTCGTCACCGGCACGCGGTACGGGATGCCGGCGACCGCGCAGGCACTCGTCGCCGCCGTCGACCTGCTGCCCGAGGGCTCCACCTGGTCAGTGATCGGCGTCGGGCGCACGCAGACGCCCATGGCGATGCTGGCGCTGGCCATGGGCGGGCACGTGCGCGTCGGGCTCGAGGACAACATCCACTACCGGCGCCGGGAGCTCGCGACCGGCAACGCCCAGCTCGTCGAGCGCGCGGTGCGGCTGGCGGGAGAGCTCGAACGGCCGGTGGCGACGCCGGCGCAGGCGCGCGAGCTGCTCGGGCTGGCCTGAAGAACCGGGCCCCAGGCCGTCAGGCCTGCGCGGGTCGGACCTGCGTCAACTCGTCGGCGACGTCCAACACCTCATCCAGCAGCCCGAGGCCCTCGCGTAGCTCGTCGCGCCCGATGATCAGCGGCGGCGCGACGAGCAGCAGGTTCCCGTGGACATACAGGTGGAGGCCGCGGTCCATGGCGGCCCGCCTGAGGGCCGCCATCGGCCGCGCGGCCTCCCCAGAGGCGGCGTAAGGCACGAGCGGCTCGCGCGTCTCGGGGTCGCGCACGAGCTCCAGTCCCCACAGCAGGCCGAGCCCGCGGAGCTCGCCGACCGACGCGTGGTCGTCGGCGAGCTCCGGCAGCTCGGCGGCAAGGACCTCGCCCATCGCCGCCGCGTTCTCCACCAGCCGCTCCTCGCGCAGCGCCTCGATGGTCGCGACGCCGGCGGCGCAGGCGAGCGGATGACCGCAGGCGGTGAGCCCGCTCGCGAACTCGTGCTCCTCCAGCCACGAGCGCAGCTTCTCGCTCACGACCATGGCTCCGAGCGGCACGGCGCCGCCGCTGATGCCCTTGGCCAGCGTCATGATGTCGGGGACCACGTCCCAGTGCTCGCAGGCGAACCAGCGCCCGGTGCGGCCGAAGCCGGTCAGGACCTCGTCGAAGATGAGCAGGACGCCGTGGCGGTCGCAGACCTCCCGGATCGAGGCGAGGTAGCCCGGCGGTGGCACGAGGACGCCGTTGGCGCCGGTCACCGTCTCGAGGATGACGGCGGCGACCGACTCCGGCCCCTCGTATTGCAGGATCTCATCGAGGTGCGGACCGCCGGCGCTGATGGCGCAGTCGTCGGCGTGGCCCGCGGCGGGATCGAAGGCGTGCGCGCCGTGCCTGTCGTAGACGTGCCCGGCGGAGCAGCGGTACGGGTACGGGTCGAACATGCGGACGACGCCCGGGACCGCAGGCTCGGCCGGCCAGCGCCGCGGATCGCCGGTGAGCGCCGCGGCGCCGGCGGTGGCGCCGTGGTAGCTGCGGTACCGGGCGACGACCTTCTGGCGCCCGGTCACCCAGCGTGCCAGCTTGACGGCGTTCTCGTTGGCGTCGGCGCCGCCTGTGGTGAAGAGCGTCATGCCGAGGTCGCCCGGCGTCACCTCGGCGAGCAGCCGGGCGAGCTCCGACCGCGGCTCACTGGCGAAGGACGGCGCCAGACCGTACAGCGTCTCCGACTGGCGCCGCAGCGCCTCGACCAGCCGCGGGTGCCGGTGGCCGAGGTTGAGGTTCATCACCTGCGAGGCGAAGTCCAGATAGGTGCGGCCGTCGGCGTCCCAGAACCGGCACCCCTCGCCGCCGGCGACGCGCAGTCGCTCGGCGTCGCCCTGGGCACTCCAAGAGTAGATGACAGGATCGCGTTCCACGAGGTCGATGCTATCCCGTCAGGACTGGCACTGCACCGCACCGGGCACCACCGGCGTAAGAGAGGCCGGAGTCCCAGGGGCGTCCGGCCGCGATCGTCACCCGGAGGACGACATGGACATCGGCATCATCGGCTCGGGACGGGTCGCGCAGACCCTGGCCACGAAGCTGCTCGAACTCGGCAACCGCGTCACCATCAGCTCCCGCGACACGACGAAGGCCAAGGACCTGGGCGACTGGGGCACGATCCCCTCGGCGGAGGCATTCGCGGCGGCCCAGCGAAAGCTCGGCTGGGAAGCGGCGGCGGGCAGCTTCGCCGACGCCGCCGCCCACGGCGAGGTGGTCATCAACGCGACCGCCGGCGGCCATTCGCTGAACGCGCTGCAGGCCGCCGGCGCGGACAACCTCGCGGGCAAGATCCTCGTCGACATCGCCAACCCGCTCGACTTCTCGCAGGGCATGCCCCCCACGCTGCTGTTCTGCAACACCGAGTCGCTCGGCGAGCGCGTCCAGGCGGCCTTCCCCGACGCCCGCGTGGTCAAGTCGCTGAACACCGTCAGCGCCCAGGTCATGGTCGACCCCCGGCAGCTGACCGAGCCGACGGCGATGTTCGTGTCCGGTAACGACCAGGCGGCCAAGGACTGGGTGCATCGCGAACTGCTCGAGAGCTGGTTTGGCTGGGAGCAGGTGCTGGACCTCGGCGACCTCACCGGGGCGCGCGGTCAGGAGATGTGGATGCCCCTCTGGCTGAGGGTGATGGGGGCCGCCGGAACGGCGGCGTTCAACCTGCGCATCGTGGCGTCGACCTAGCCCGGGAACCGGCCAGACGCGTTGCCACTTCCGCGGCCAGCGGGTACAACCGCGTCAATCCACGGCCCACAAGGAGGACGAGTGTCCGACGCCACCGACACCGACGCCCGCGACGGGCAGACCGACGCGGCGCTCGCTGAATTCATCCGCCGCCTGCCCAAGGCGGAGCTGCACCTGCACATCGAGGGGACGCTCGAGCCCGAACTCCTGCTGGAGCTCGGGCGCCGCAACGGCGTCGATCTGCCGTGCTCGTCGGCAGAGGAGTGCCGCGCCCGGTACCGCTTCAACGACCTCCAGCACTTCCTGGACATCTACTACGAAGGCGTCCAGGTGCTGGTCACCGAGCAGGACTTCTCCGACCTGACGGCGGCCTACGTGCGCCGCGTGGCCGCAGACGGCGCCCGTCATGTGGAGGTGTTCTTCGACCCCCAAAGCCACGTGCCCAGAGGCGTCCCGTTCGCTGACGTCGTCGGCGGCATCACCCGCGCGCTGCGCGACGCTGAGACGGAGCTCGGCGTGAGCTGGCGGCTCATCATGTGCTTCCTGCGCGACAGGCCGGCCGCCGAGGCCATGGAGATGCTGGAGCTCGCGCTGCCCCACCGGGACGTCATCGCCGGTGTGGGGCTCGACTCGGCCGAGGTCGGCCACCCGCCGGCCGAGTTCGCCGAGGTGTACGCCAGGGCGCGGGAGGCGGGCTTCGTCGCCGTCGCGCACGCCGGCGAAGAGGGCCCGCCCCAGTACATCAGCGACGCGCTGGACGTGCTCAAGGTGCGGCGCATCGACCACGGCGTCGCCGCGATCGAGGACGAAGCGCTGCAACGCCGCCTCGCCGAGCTACGCGTGCCACTGACCATGTGCCCGCTCAGCAACCTCGAACTGCAGGTCACGCCGGACCTCTCGCTGCATCCACTGAAGAGGCTGCTGGACGCCGGGCTGGTCGTCACGGTCAACTCAGACGACCCCGCCTACTTCGACGGCTATCTGCTGGACAACTACCTCGCCGTCCAGCGGGCGCTGGGCCTGAGCCACGCCGACCTGGCCCAGCTGGCGCGCAACTCGATCACCGCGTCATTGCTCCCTGACGCACGCAAGGCCGAGCTCATCACCGAGATCGACCACGTGGCGGCCGGGACCTGACGGTCCCAGCCGGACCTGACCGGCTGAACCGGGACCTACGCCGTCACTCCGCCGTCGACGACCATCGTGCGGCCGGTGACGAAGCTGCCGTCGTCGCTCGCCAGGAAGGCGACGGCGGCGGCGAGCTCTTCCGGCCGGCCGATGCGCTTGAGCGGGTAGTCGTCCTCCATCCCATCGGCGTACGCGACCGGATCCTCGGCGGCGGCGATGGCGTTGGCCAGCATCGGCGTGTCGAAGATGGCCGGACTGACGCTGCAGACGCGCACGCCGTCGGGCCCGTGGTCGATGGCGAGGGCGCGCGTCATCATGACGACCCCGGCCTTGGCGGCGGAGTAGACGGCCGCGCCCGGCTCGCCGTGGATGCCGGAGTCGCTCGCCAGATTGACGATGACGCCGGTGCGCCGCGGCACCATGTGCCGGAGCGCCGCCTTGCACATGAAGTAGGTGCCTTTGAGGCAGACGCCGACGCACCACTCCCACTCGGCCTCACTCGTGTCCAGGATGGACTTCTCGAGCCAGACGCCGGCCGAGTTGACGAGGATGTCGAGGCGGCCGAACCGCGCGAGCGTCTCGGCCACGAGGCGGTCGCAGTCGGCGACGACGGAGACGTCGCCGAGCACCACCGCCTGGTCGCGCTCGTGGCCGTGCCGGCGCGAGCGCTCCGCCGCCTCGGTGGCGACGACTCGCGCCCGCTCCTCGTCCCGGCCGCCGACGGCGACGCTCACGCCCTCCTCCGCGAGGCGATAGACGATCGCTTCGCCCAGGCCCGACGAGCCGCCCGTCACGAGGGCCACCTTGCCGTACAGTCCGCGCATCGTCTCCTCCTACTGCGCCGCGTAGCCGCCGTCGACCGGCAGCAGCACACCGGTGACGAAGCTCGCGTCGTCGCTGGCCAGGAACGCGACCGCCGCGGCCGCCTCTGAGGGCAGGCCGATGCGGCCGATGGGGTGCGCCTCGTTCAGGAGCTCGCGGTACGAATCGGGCGTCATGCCGATCTGGTACGACTCCTTGACGAAGAGCGGCGTGTCGATCTCGCCGCAGCAGATGGCGTTGACGCGGATGCCGCGGGCGGCGTAGTCGAGCGCCATCTGCTTGGTGAGGAGCGCCACGCCGCCCTTGCTGGCGCAGTACGCTGCCGCCGCGTGATCGCCGACGAGGGCGGCGACGGACGCGTTGTTGACGATCGCGCCGCCGGCCTGCGCCAGCATCACCGGGACCACGTGGTGGGCGACAAGGTAGACCGCGCGAAGGTTGACCCCGAGCTGGCGGTCCCACGCCTCTTCGTCGACCTCGTGGACCTCGCCGGGCTCGAAGATGCCGGCGTTGTTGAAGAGCACGTCCAGGCGCTCGTGGCAGGCGACCACGTCGTCCACGAGCGCCTTCACCTGATCGCCGCGCGTGACGTCGCAGCGCGCGGCGCTCGCGAGCTCGAGGCCGCGGCCGCGCAGCGCGGCCGCCGCGGCCTCCCCCGCATCGCCGTCCAGATCGGCGATCACGACGGCGGCTCCCTCTTCGAGCAGCCGCTCCGCCGTCGCCAGCCCGATGCC
>CAIYOD010000035.1 GCA_903927755.1 uncultured Thermoleophilia bacterium
ACGGCCGCATCGTGCGCATCCAACTCGGCGATGCCGTCGCAAAGAATTACCTCGAGCTGGCCGAGGTGAAGATCTACGGCATGCCGGGCCTGCCGTTCCAGTGGCCGAGCGCCCCACCGCAGGGCACCCTCGGATCGGGCAGCTCGTTCAACCTCACCTGGCCCAGCGGGAAGCAGCAGACGGTGGCGGGCACGCTCTATGGTAGATGGCCGGAAACGGCCGCGCTGGGCGTGCAGTGTGGCGTCGGGAGCATACCATTCAGCTTCAACAAAGAAATCGAGGGCGAAGACGTGATGACGAGCGGGACGGACCAGAAGTACGGGCTCGGCCTCCAGATCAAGATACGGAAGGGCGAGCGGTGGCAGACGTACGGCACCGAAACGTCGAACGTCGCGACGTGGGGCCGGGAGGTCACGTTCGACGGCACGGCAACCGGCACCAAGGAGATAGCTACGCCGCCCGAGATGGCGTACCATTTCTTCCCATACGTCTGGTTACAGAGCGTGATGTCGTACGGCGGGGTAAGCCAGCAGTTCCTGGTGCTGGACTACTGGGTACAGGAGCCGGACTCGCCGCCCGAATGCAAAGAGGAGATGCCGGTCAACGGCCCGCTGCTCGTGCCCCAGCCGCCCGTGGTCAGCAGCCCCACCCACCCGGACCCGGCCGTCTGGTCGACGGTCAGACCGGTGACCTTCGAATGGCAGCAGCCGCAGGGCGACGCGGCGGCGGTCAAGAGCTACGACTGGGTCATCGACCACGCCGCCGGCACTGTGCCGCCGGGCACGCCCCGCGGCTCAGACACGCGCAAGACGTTCTATCAGCTCGCCGACGGGATCTGGACCATGCACGTGCGGGCGATGAACGACGCTCACGAGTGGGGCGACGCGGGCCACCGGACCATCCGCATCGACGCGAACGCGCCCAAAGTGGCGCTGGCCGTGACACCCAAACGGCCTACGGGCCGGGGCGGCTGGTACGTCACCCCGCTCACGGTGGCGGTCAGTGCGGACGACGGCACGGGCTCGGGCGTCACCGGCGTCGAGGTGAGCCTGGACGGCGTGAACTGGCAGCCGTACATCGCGGCGCTGTCGTTCAGCGCGAACACGCCCGGCACGACCCTCTACGCCCGGGCCAGGGACGCGGCCGGGCACGTCTCCAAGCCGGTCTCGACCACCTTCAAGATCGACAGCACCGCGCCGGACTCGCACGTTGCGGGCGGTGCGGCGCCGGGCGCGTGGGTAGCCGAGGTGGTTACCAACGCCGCGGGCAACGAGAAATTGGTGCTGGCCGGCTCGATCGCCGACAGCCTCTCGGGTCGCCACGGCATCGACCTCAACATAGATGGCCTGGACTGGACCGGCCCCACTGCGAGCGGCTCGTGGCATCCGTACGCCGACCGCCCGCAGATCGAGGTCAACTGGTACTACACGGCCACCGACCAGCTCGGCGCGGGCTATCACATCTTCACCGGCCGCGCGTTTGACGTGGCCGGCAACCAGGAGCCCGAGTACGAGATCGCCCGGGTGCTGTGGCTGCCGAAGGCCACGCCCGACGTGGGCGGCAGCAGCGTCTCGGCCGCGCCCTCCACCGTACGGCCGGGGCAGGAAGTGCTGTTCACCCTCGTGGCGCGCAACGCCGGCTTCCAGGAGGCGCATGTCACGGCCTCCGACACCCTGCCCGCGGGCCTGGAGCCCGCCCTCGACCGCCTGCCGTCGGGCGTGGTGTGGGACGCGGCCGCCCGTACCCTGACCTGGCCCGCCCACCTGCTGTGGCCCGGCCAGTCGATCCGCCGCAGCTTCGTGGCGCAGATCGACGCGGGGCTGGCCTCGACGGTGCTCGAGAACCGGGCCACCTTCCACGCGTTCTGGCCCAACACCGACCTCCTGCCGCCCGCCGACCGCCAGAAGTTCCTCGACAAGGAGCAGACCGTGGTCGCGACCGCGACGGTGTCGGTCGACCCGGCGCTGCCCGCGGACGCGGACGTGGTCGCGCCCTGGGCGATCCTGGGGCAGCCCGCGTACGCACAGGTGCATGGGCCACAGGTCGCGCTCCGCATCGTGGGGCCAGGCGACGCACAGCGCATGTACGTGCGTGAGTGGTCGCCGGACCCGGTGACCGGCGACTGGATCGTGCGCCGGGACAGCGGCTGGATCAACTACCGCAGCCCCTACACGTGGACGCTCTCGGCGGGCCAGGGGGTCAAGTACCTGGGGGCCTGGCTGCAGG
>CAIYOD010000036.1 GCA_903927755.1 uncultured Thermoleophilia bacterium
CCGAGGCGGCCCACAGCTGCCCCCGCTGCTGCCGCCTCGCGCTGCCCGCCGCCCTGGGGAGGTGCGGCATCGACGGAAAAGGCCTGCTAGACACGCCCGCGCGGGACTCGGGCGTCATCGCCCAGGAGTTGATGCAGTTGCCTCCGCATGCGCAGCTTCCGGGCAGCGCGCCGCCGCGCCCCCCGCCCTATTTTGCAGTCCCGGTCCCTTTTCCGAGGTTTGCATCGATCTCTTCGACTTTTGATCGCCCTCCGGGCTCCTTCCGTCCGCGTGTTTCGCGAGTCGCCGCGGTCGTCAACGCGCCCCAAAGATGTCGCCGCGTTCCCTCCTGGCGCTTTTCGCGCTGCTGGCCGTCTGCGCAGGCAAGGAAGCGTCAGGAGCCGCGCGATCCGCGGCCGGCAGAGGGTGCCCGTGGCGCCCGCCTCGCGCCGCCGCCCCCCGCCGCCCATCTGATCTTGGCCCTCAGCGCCGCCGCCCCTCGCGGACTCGCTTCTTCGGTGGCGGCTCTTGCTCAGCCGACCCCGAGGATGGTCTTCGCGGTGGCGACGGCCTCGATGGCGTCCTCGGCGTAGCCGTCGGCGCCGATCTCGTCAGCCCAGGCGCGCGTGGTCGGTGCGCCGCCGATCATGACCTTGACGCCGTCGCGCAGACCGGCGGCCTTGAGGGCCTCGATAGTCTTCTGCTGGTTCGGCATCGTGGTGGTGAGCAGCGCGCTAAGCAGCAGCAGGTCGGCGTTCTCGTCCTTGACCTTCTGCACGAAGGTCTCGACCGGTACGTCGCAGCCGACGTCGGTGACGGTGAAGCCGGCGGCGCTCAGCATGCTGCAGACGATGGTCTTGCCGATCTCGTGGATGTCGCCGGCGACGGTGCCCGCGACGGCCTTGCCGAGGCTCTGGCGGCCTCCGCCGGCGGCGTCGATGGCGGGCTGCAGCACGGCGACGGCGGCCTTCATGGCCTCGGCGCCCTGGACCAGCTCGGGAAGGAAGAACTCGCCCTTGCCGAAGAGGTCGCCGACCTCCTCGATGCCCTTCACGAAGCCCTTGTCGAGGATGTCGCCCGCGGCGAGGCCGGCGTCGAGACCCTCTTGGGCGAGGCGCTCCGCGTCCTCGACCTCACCGTCGATCACGCTCTGCTTCATCTGCTCGTACAGCTCTTCCGACATTTGGATCCTCCTTGCACACAGTCCGCCGTGCGTCCGCAAGAACGCGTGTGGGTCACACCCAGGGCGCCACGATACGACTGCAAACGGGACCCGTCAACCAAGTAAATCCGGGGACCACTTGCGCCAAGTATCACAGCCGCTGGCAGGGGCAGCAAGTAACGGACAGCGGCGGTCCGAAATCCGTCGCTTGCAGCGAATTTAGTTCTGTGCCCGCAGGAAGCGGTCAAAGGCCTCAATGCCTTCTTCGAGGCCCAGCCTGCCGATTCCGACACGGAAGTGGTCCGTAGGAGTGTCCGCGATCTCCGAGTGGTACATGCTCGCCGGCAGCACAAGCACGCCCTCGGCGTCGAGCAGGCTCGCGCAGAACTCCTCCACGTCGCCGCCCGTGTATCGCGGGAAGCAGACGCACCCGCCCACCGGCGGCTGCCACTCGAACAGATCGGCCCAGCGGGCGAAGAAGTCGTCGAAGAGCGGGCGGTTGGCCGCGACGATGCCACGGTTGCGCGCCCAGATCGGCTCCCGGTTTCGGAGGGCGACCGCGGCGAGATACTCCGCCGGTCCCGCGTTGCAGATGGACGTGTAGTGCTTGCGCTTCTCGAGTCGCTCGAGCAGCGCTCGGTCGCGGCAGGCGAGCCAGCCGACGCGCAGGCCCGGGAGGCCGTAGGACTTGGAGGCGACGTTGAGCGAGACCGCCGTCTCCGACAGATCGGCCGCCTGAGTGATGGTCCTGGCCGGGTCGACCTCGATGCCGCGGTAGACCTCGTCGCAGAAAAGGCGGATGGCGCGCTCGTCACACAGGGCGACGAGCTCGCGGAACGTCGCCTCGTCGGGCACGTACCCGGTCGGGTTGTTCGGGAAGTTGACCGCGACGAGCTTCGTAGTCGGGCGCAGCAGAGAGCGCAGCTCGTCCAGATCGAGCGCCCAGCCGTCCTCCCGGCGCGGCACCAGAGCGCTCACATCGGCGCCGGTCGCAACGGTGACGGTCTCCATCGCCTGATAGCACGGGACGGTGACGACCGCGTGGTCACCTGGGCCCACCAGCTCCTGGATCGCCCAGAACAGCGCCTCCTCGGCGCCGGCGAACGGGAGGACGTGGTCTGCGTCCACCTGTTCGTAGGTCCCGGCGACCGCTTCGCGCGTATCCGGCGTGCCCCACGTCTCGATGTAAGAGAGCGGGAGCTTCATGAAGCCCTCGCGGTCGGCATCCGTCCCCAAGGCGAGCAGTTCCTCAATGGTGATGCTCTCGGCGTCGGAAGCCGTGAGGTGATAGCGGACCTTGAACTCCCATTCCCCGAGGAACTCCTCGAGGCGGAACGTGCGCAGCGGCTTCATGAGCGTGCCTCCTTGAGCAAGGCGTAGATGGTGGTGCGGGACACGCCCAGAGCCCTCCCGGCGTGGGCGGCGGCGTTGCGGGTGGAGAAGAGACCACGCTCGTCGAGCGCGCGAACGAGATCGAGACGTTGCTCGCGCGTGAGGCGGTCCCGGCGCAGGGAGCGCGAGCGGCACTCCTCGTCGACGACGAGGAGGATCTGCTCGCGCCAGTCCTTGTCGAAGAGCTCCGCCGGCCGGTCCTCGACCGGCGCGGCGAAGCGCACCAGCAGGTCGATCGTCGCGTCAAACGGCGAGCGGTCGAAGTTGATGCAGAGCAGACCTCGTGCCACCCCCTTGGCGTTGTGCAGGACGACGCTGACCGAGGTGATCGCGCGACCGTCGGCCAGGACCTTGGGGTACGGACCGATGACGCGCGCATCCTCCGAGTAGGGCGGGAGTTCCTCGATGAGCGAGCGCCCCCCGATCTTGCGCCCGGAGATCGGATTCCAGATGCCGACGATGCGGTCGCGGCGGATGTCGTGGACCGCGACCTCGGCCAGCGGTGCGAACAGCGCGACGATCGCCTCGCACACGGGCAGGTGCGGCTCGAGCCAGTTGGGCGCAGGGGACTTCACGGGCATGGATGGACGATACGTCCACTCCGGACGATTCGTCAATCCACCGGATGCCGCGCAGAGTGGCTCAGGCTCGCTTCAGACGAACAGCCGGTGCCTCAAGGCACGCGACGAGTGGGCGGCCCGGACATACCGGAGGCCGCCCCGCTCGTCGCGGTGCGCCAATCGCGCTGGCTCCTACACCCCGCACTCGTCCACGGCCTCGCGCAGCGCCATCACGTTCTCCGGCCTGGCCTCTCCCGTGATGGCATTGGCGCCGTCGACGATGAGCCCGCCGGTGTCGGCGAAGTCCTCGATCAGTTCCTTGACGTAGTCCTTGACCTCGCTTGGGGTGCCGGTGACCATGAGCGACCCCGGCACGTCGCCCCAGAAGCAGAGGTTGTGCCCGCACATCTCCTTGAACTGCTTGCGGTCGGTGCGGTCGAAGTGCGCGGCGATCACGCCGGGTGGTAACTCCGCGAGGTACTTCAGCCGCGGCGTGTAGTCGCCTTCGAAGAAGGGGCAGGGAGTGAGTGGGATGAATGCCTGGTGCGCCAGGCGTCGTAGCGGGCCATCCTCTCGACCACCAGCGCCGCGGCCCTCGGAGTGGCGAGGACGATGGGAGCGTAGGGGTGGTTGACGGTGTGGAGCGCACCGCGGATCGGGAGGTCGGGGACGTTGATGATGGGTTTGCCCGTCTCGGCCATGAGCGCGGCCACCCCATCCAGGTAGCTCTTCTCCCACGCGCTGAAGTCGTCGTAGTCGCCCGTGGCCGACTCGGCGCGGACCTCGTCGCCGGTGTTGGGGACCCCGAGGACGGACAGGACGACGACCGCGTCGACGTCCGGGCAGCGTGTGACGGCGGCGACGACCTTCGGTCCCACATCGCCGCCGGCTGTGGCGACCATGTCGAAGGGGTTCCGGCGGCTCCAGAACGGCGGCAGGATCTCGTCCAGCTCCGCGAGCAGTTCCGCGGACGGGTCGACGAGCGTCAGGCCCTGGCGGGCCATCTCGTCGGCGGCGAGCACGCCGGCGCCTCCGCCATTGGTGACGACGGCCACGCGACGGCCCTTCGGCAGCGGCAGATTCGCAAGCGCCGTCGTCAGGTCGAGCGCCTCCTGGACGGAGGTGCAGGTGACGAGGCCGGCCTGGCGGGCCGCGGCTTCGTACACTGCCGCGGAGCCGGCCATAGCGCCGGTGTGTGACGCGGCGGCCTTGCCGCCGCTGTCCGTAAGCCCTCCGCGAAGGACCACGACGGGCTTCTCGAGGCTGGTCGCGCGCGCGACATCAAAGAGATGGCGGCCGTCGTCGATGCCCTCGAGATAGGCCAGCACGCAGGAGCTGCCGTCGTCGCTCGCCAGATACTCGAGGACGTCGACGGCGCTCACCTGTGCCTCATTGCCGACGCCGATGAAGCAACGCACACCCAGGTCGCGCCGGTCGGCGAGCGCCGAAAGCTGGACGCCGAGGTTGCCCGACTGCGACACGATGGCCACCTTGCCGGGACGGGGGTGCAGGGCGATGAACCCGGTGGCGTGCAGATGGGTCGCGTTGGCGATGATGCCCATGCAGTTGGGGCCGATCAGCGTGACGCCGCCGTCGGCGGCCGTCTGCGCAAGGGCGCGTTCCGCCTCCTCGCCTGCCGATCCCGTCTCCGAGAAGCCGGCGGCGATGGCCACCGCTGCCCTGACGCCCGCCCTGCCGCACTCGGCGATCACGGGCCCGAGCTGCCGGGCGCCGACCGCGAGCAACGCGAGGTCCGGCGGCGCCGGCACTTCCTCGAGACTCGTCGAGACCGGCAGACCGAAGAACTCGCCGCCCTTCGGATTGATCGGGTAGATGGCGCCCTCGAAGCCGCCGGCCCGGATGTTCTGCAGCGCCGAGCCGCCCCAGCGGGCGACGTTGTCGGAGGCGCCGACGATGGCGACGGACTTCGGCGCCAGCACCGCGTCGAGGTCGGGCTCGAACCTGCGCTTCGACGCGGCCGTGGGAGGAGCCGCCGACAGCACCATGAGAGCGTCGGCGGCGACCGGCTGTCCGTCACGGATGAGCAGCGGGTTGACGTCGATCTCGGCGATCTGCGGGTGGTCGGCGGCGATCCGCGCGACGGCCTCCATGATCGCGATCAGCGCGGGGCGGTCGACGGCCGGCTGGCCGCGGAACGCGCCGAGCAGCGCCTTGCCCCGGATCAGATCGGGGAGCTCTGCGACATCGCCCTCGAAGCCGGGGGAGACGGCAAGGGCGATGTCGCGGAACACCTCGGTCATCGTGCCGCCGAGCCCGAAGGCGATGACGGCACCGAAAGCGGCGTCGCGCTTCATGCCGACCATGAGCTCGCGGCTGCCGGCCACCATCTCCTCCACGAGGACGGCCTCGAGCGCGTCGCCGGCGCGCTCCGCGAGCAACGTATAGGCCTCGACGGCCTCATCGGGCGTGCGGCGGTCGAGGATCACGAGCTGGTTCTCGGTCTTGTGCTGGATGAGCGCGCCGACCGCCTTCATCGCGACCGGACGGCCGAGTGAAGCCACGAGGTCGGCGGCCTCAGCCGCGGAGTGGACGAGGCCGCCGGCAGGGCCCGGCACGCCGTACGCGGCCAGGACCTGCTTGGCCGCGGCCTCGTCGAGCGCCGGTCGCCCGGCAGCAAGCGCCTTCTCGACGATCTCACTAGTCACAGCGAGCGCGTCGTGGGCCTCGGCCTGCATCGCGACTCCTCTCTCCCGATCAACGCACTTCGTACACCGCTCACTTCCAATTGTATAGATGGTAGCCATTTAGCTTTTCATGTCAAGACTTGCTATAGTCGGCGCGACATCGGACGGGGAAGCGCGGCATGGATCACCACGGGTTCGACGACATGTCCCTCACGCCCGGGACGGCAAGTGAGAGCGCAGAGCGCTACGTCCGCGCGCTCATCTTCTGGGGCGAGCTGGGGCCGGACGACCGGCTCCCGCCGGCCACGGAGCTCGCGGCGCGGCTCGGCATCTCGCGCGTCACCCTCCGCATCGCCCTCCGCTCGCTCGAGAGCACCGGCTATCTGGTGACCACCCGCGGCGCCCACGGCGGATCGCGAGTGAGCGACCTGCAGACCCTGCAGAAGTGCTGGGTGCAGTGGATGACGGAGCACAGAGACGAGCTCGACGACGTCTTCGAGTTCCGCGTCACCATCGAGCGGCGACTCGCCGAACTGGCGGCCGAGCGCCGGACGCCCGCGGAGCTTCGTGACATGGAACTGGCGCTCGCCGAGGAGCGCGACAACCGCCGGCGGGCGTCGCTGTTCCAGGCCGACGCGAGCATCCATCGCAGCATCGCCACGGCGGCGCACAGCCCGCGCCTGGCGCTGGCCATGAACGCCGTCCGCGCCGACCTCTTCCTGCCCGTCGACCAGGAGTTGCTCGACAGCACCGAGGACGAGGTGTTCTCCGGACACGTCGAGATCGTCACCGCGATTCGCGACCGTGACCTGCCGCGGGCGGCAGCGACGGCCGAGTCGCACGTGCTGCGCGTTCGCCAGCTCATGACGCGCGCGCTCGACGCCTCCGGGCTGGGCGCGCCCCACACCTGAAGCGCGATTCCCGCGTGAGACCCTTCGCGCCGGACTCCTGAAACGCCTCGGGGGCGCGGCGTGCGCGCCCGCGGGCCGCTCGCCGCGCCCCCGCCCTCCGGCGCGAGCTTCTCGCCGGGGCTACTTCGTGAGCACGACCTCGCCGAGGTCGACGTCGGTGTGGGTCTTCACGTCGAACACCTGCGACGTGTAGCCGTCCGCGGCGACCGTCACCTTGAACGCCTTGTTCTGTGGCAGGCGCTCGAACTCGAAGTCGCCGAACGTCTTCGACGCGGTCTCCAGGGAGACACCGTCGCCCTCGAGCGTCACCTTGGCACCCGCGGCGCAGACGTCGCTGCCCTCGAGCACGACCTCGCCGGCGATCATGCGGCCCGGTAGGCCGGCGTAGGCCACCAGAGGATCCGTCCCGTACTCGGGGTGGAAGATCTCGGGATCCACTTCCTTGAGGCGCTTCGAGATCTCGGACTCGGGATCGTCGAGGTTGCCGTACGCCATCGCCCCCGTCGGGCAGGACTCGACGCAGCGCGGCTGCTTGTCGCCCGTGTCGAGACGCTGGGCGCAGAGGCCGCACTTCTGCGGCAACTGAAGCTCCGCGTTCCAATAGATGACGCGGTACGGGCAGGAGGCGACGATCTGGTCCTGCCCCTTCGCCTTCTCGGGATCGATCATCACGATGCCGTCGTCGCGCCGATACACGGCGCCGTCCTTGGCGGCGTCGATGCACGGCGCGTTCTGGCAGTGCTGGCAAGGGATGGCGATGTAGTTGAGCCGGGGGCGCGGGTACTTGCCGCCCTCGACCTCCTTCATCTGCATCCAGAACTGCCCGTTCAGCGGCTGGGCCGCCGAGTAGCCAGGGTACTCGTTGCCGTAGTGTTCGTCACGACAGGCGAGGAAGCAGTTGTAGCAGCCGCTGCACCTGGTGACGTCTATGAGCATGCCGAGGCGCATCCGATCAGCCCTCCCACTTCGCGATGTCGATGAGACAGGAGTTGGGCGTCATGCCCGGCGCGTGCTTGCTGACCATCCGCGACGGCGTCAGCATGTTCACGCACCCACCCCTGTCGACCGAGTCGGCCTTGCCCGGCTCGATCGGGTCGTACTTGGCCGACGACGCGTAGCTGTGCGCGATGCCCGGGCGGACACGCTCGGTGACGACCGCGCAGCAGAGCACGGACCCGCGGTCGTTGTACAGGCGCACGATGTCGCCGTTGCGGATACCGCGGGCGTCCGCGTCCACCGGATTCATGCGCGCCGGCCACCACGCGTAGCCGTCCTTCTTGATGCGGTGGACCGGGATGTCGTCGAGCCAGTCCGTGTGCTTGTCGTAGTGGCAGTGGAACGAGAAGCGAGGATGCGGCGACATGAGCTGCAGGGGATACTTCTCGAACAGCTCGGTCGTGTGATGGCCCTCCCAGCTCTCGATGTACCGGGGAGAGACAGGCCGCTCCTCGTCGTCCGGGAAGTGAGCCTTGAGGCTCTCGGACGCGAACTCGATCTTGCCGCTGTAGGTGCCGAGCTCGTGCGCCTTGTCGGTGCCGCGCTTGGGGTTGCCGGTGTCGGGTGTGTCGCAGTCGCGACCCTCGGCGAACCAGCGCAGGGACGGCTTCGGCTTGTAGTCCTCGGGGGCGTTGATGATGTGGTAGCCCTTCTTGTCGAAGGTCTCCCAATCGAGCGTCTTGGCCAGGTCGGAGCAGTTGTAGAACGCCTTGGCCCAGTCGATCTCCGTCTTGCCGCCGTCGGTGAACTCGTCGAAGATGCCGAGCTTCGCGGACAGGTCGGCGAGGATCTGGTAGTCGGACTTGGACTCCCAGAGGGGCTCGATGCACTTCTTCTCACGGACGATGACGCGGTAGTTGTTGCCGGTGTGCGAGTTCGTGGTGTAGCCGCCGCAGGCGGCGAACTCGCCCAGGTCGTCGCGCTCGAAATTGGTGCAGGCCGGCAGGATGATGTCGGCCATGCGAGTCTCGCTGTTGTACCAGACGTCCTGGTTGACGACGAACTCCAGCTTGGGGCTCTGATACATCCGCACCCACTTCGTGGTGTCGGACATGGTGCCCATGAAGGAACCGCCGTAGCGGTACCAGAGCTTGATCTCGGAGCAGCCCTCGGCCGGGTACACGAAGTGCTCGAACTGCTGCTCGAGCGACTGGCCGCAGAAGCCGGCGCCGTCCCACTCCACGGGCGGGCTCAGGATGGCGTCGGGCACGGTGAGCCGCCAGAGCCGCTGCTTGGTGGAGTTCTGCGGGATGTAGTTCGCCGCTTTCGTCGAATGGGACATGCGGCCCTGCGGCTCGGCGTAGGCCGGGAACCAGGTCTCGAAGTCCGCCGGGGCGCCCATGCTGATGCCGCCGATGGTGACGCCCGGCTTGCCCAGACCCTGCATGGCCTGGAGGAGCACCATCATGCGCGCCCACTCAGTGCCGTAGGCGGTGCGGCAGGCGCTGCCCTCGCCGCCCCGCGCGCCGGCCGTCAGGACCGTGCGCTTGCTCGCCCACTCGCGCGCCAGCGTGCGGATGACGCGGGCGTCGACGCCGGACTCCTCGGCCGCCCACTCCGGGGTCTTGGGCACGCCGTCCGTCTCGCCGAGCACGTAGGGCTTCCATTCGTCGAACCCGATCGTGCGGTCGGCGACGTACTCCTTGTCGTAGGTGTCCTCGGTGATCCACACGTAGGCGATCGCCATCGCCAGCGCCGTGTCTGTGCCCATGCGCGGCGCGATCCACTTGGCCTGATCGAAGATCGCGTTCGTGTAGTTGTGGAAGGGGTCGATGAAGACCGCCGGGATGCCCTTCTCCTTGAGCCACGTGCGCCAGATGGCCGACTCCTGGCCGGAGTACGTCCCGCGCGTGGTGTCGGGGTCGTTGGACCAGAAGACGGCGAACTCGGAGTTCTTCATCACGTCTTGCAGGTTGTCGAACGGCTCGGGCATACCGAGGCGCCAGTAGAAGCCGTACGTGTGGGTGGCGCCCCAGTGCCACCCCTCCCAGCTGTCCGGGTTGTCGAACACGGGGGTGGCCTCGAGGCAGTTCATGAAGCGCATGAACGGGCCCATCTTGTAGCCGACGATGCCCCAGTTGTGGTGGGACGAGGTCATGCCGCTGATGGCCGAGCTGCCGTACTTCTTCTTCACGCGCGCGATCTCGCTCGAGACGATGTCGAGCGCCTCGTCCCACGAGATGCGCTCGTAGGCCGACTTGCCGCGGTTCTGCGGGTTGCGCTCGCCGTCGGGGTCGAAGTCGACGCGCTTCATCGGGTACTTGATGCGCTCGTCGGAGTAGAGGCGTCGGCGCTCGGCGTGGACCATCGGCGCCAGGTTGAACTTCTTCGGCGGCGAGTACTTCTTGCCGTCCGCCTCGATCACCCAGGGCCGGAACTCGGCCTCGTCGTCGGCGACCAGTGGACGCATCCGCGTCACCACGCCGTCGTTGACGTACACGGACACCGGCCCGCAGTTCGTCAGATTGGTGAAGACCTGCTCAGTCATTCGGCGACCTCCCACCGGCGGCACTCATGTTCGTATCCGAACACCAGACTATCACTTGACCCTGAGTCAAGTGAATCGGACTCTTGCATCTCGTGCAAACGCTGATATCGTCTGATAACAACGACGATATCGTACTCCTGTCCCTCGGCAGGAGGCAAGGGTTCGGGCGAAGGGGGAGCGGCATGGCTGCCACAGAGGCGCAGGTGGCGAAGCGGCAGACAAGCCGGCAGGAACGGGCGGCGGAGGCGGACCCGTTGACCGTCCGCGCGCTCGCGCGCGGGCTCGCCATCCTCTCCATGTACGACGTCGATCACCGCGAGTGGACCATCGACGAGATTGCCGCGCGCACGGGACTGCTCCGCATGACCGCCTACCGCATGGTCCGCACGCTCGAGGCGGCCGAGTTCCTGGTCCGCGACACGACGACGAACCACTACCACCTCGGCCCTGCGGCCATCACCATGGCCTATGTCGCGGAGGACTACTCGGAGTTCGTCGAGCACGCGCGCCCGTACCTCGAGGAGCTTCTGGAGCGCACGGGCGAGTCGGTCACGCTGGCGGTCCCCGTGGACGGTGTGCCCGTGTGCGTGAGCATCGTCAACTCCCCGCGGCCGTTCCAGCGCGAGATCGCTCCGGGACGCATCATCGGCGACCTGGCCTCCGTCCACGGCAAGATCTTCACCGCATTCGCTTCTCCCGGGGAGCGCGCGGCGATCCTGGCGCAGAAGCGGCGCCAGCACACACCGCGGACCGTCATCGATCCGGAGGAGCTCGAGCGCGAGCTCGAGCGCGTCGCGGAAGAGGACCTGGCCTACGACGAAGAGGGGCTGTTCCTCAGCATCTGCTCCGTCGGCTCGCCCGTACGCGATCAGCTCGGCAACATCGTGGCCGCGCTCTCGGTGGTCATGCCGACGGGCCGCTTCGGCCCGGAAGAGCGAGACCTCTGCGCCGGCGCCGTCCGGGATGCAGCGGCCTCGCTGTCCGCCTACCTCGGCTGGAACGAATCCCGGCCGTCACCTGGTCCAACCGACTGACGCCCCCTCAGAGGGCCCTTCACCTATGGCGAAAGGACAGCGATTGAGATGAGTGAAGATCCGCGGAAGAAAGTGGACGTGACCCCCGACAAGACCGTCATCCGGGCCTTGTCTCAGGGAGGCCTTCTCGGTGGCACCGGTGAGGTCATGGTCGACGTCAAGGACGGCAAGATCCTGCGCATCCGGCCGTTCGACTTCGACTGGAAGTACGATGCCGAGGCACTCCGGCCCTGGAAGATGGAGCGCAACGGATTCACGCTCGAGCCGGGGACGAGATCCCGCCCCGCCCCGTACATGACCGGCTACAAGAAGCGCACCTACTCTCCCAACCGCGTGAAGTACCCGCTCAAGCGCGTGGACTGGGACCCCGACGGCGAGCGCAACCAGCAGAACCGGGGGAAGAGCAAGTACGTGCGCATCTCGTGGGACGAGGCGACCGACATCATCGCCAAGGAGATCGCGCGGATCCACAAGACGTACGGGCCGAACGCGATCCTCCTCCAGGCAGATGGCCACGGCGAGAGCAAGACCATCCACACGCCGCACGGCCACAGCGCCCGTCTGCTCGACCCGATGGGCGGCTTCACCCTCCAGGTCCGCCAGCCAGACAGCTGGGAGGGCTGGTACTGGGGTTCCAAGCACGTCTGGGGCCACGGCTTCCAGGGCATGATGGGGCCGCAGGCGAACGTGTGCAAAGACGTCATCGACCACTGCGACATGGTCCTCAAGTGGGGCTGCGACGACGAGACCACGCCGTGGGGCTTCACAGGGCAGAACGCGACCAACATCTCCTACTTCTACACGAAGGTCGGGATCAAGCAGGTCTACATCTGCCCTGAGCTCAACTTCGGTGCGGCCGTCCACGCCGACAAGTGGATCCCGATCCTCCCCAACACCGATGCTGCATTGCAGTTGGCCATCATCTACGTGTGGCTCAAGGAAGACCTCTGGGACAAGGAGTACGTGGCCACCCACGCCGTGGGCATGGACAAGGTCGCCGCGTACGTGCTCGGCGAGGAAGACGGGGTCGCCAAGACTCCGGAGTGGGCCTCGAAGAAGACCGCGATCCCTGAGTGGACGATCAAGGCGCTGGCACGCGAGTTCGGCAAGAAGTGCACCTCGATCCTGCACTACTTCGGCGGCTCGATGGTCCGCGGACCCTACTCGCACGAGCCCGGCCGGCTCGAGTGCATCCTGCTCGGCATGCAGGGCCTCGGCGGTCCCGGCGTGCACCAGTGGCAGTTCTCGTACTTCGGCATGCCTCGCGCCGAATCGCTGGAGAACTTCCGCTACTTCAACCCGTCGCTGAGCCACGGCCTGCGCATCCCGGTGCAGAGCAGCGTCGATGCCTGGGGCACGCAGAACATCCCCAAGACGCTGATCCAGGAGGCCATCCTCAACAGCGAGACCATCCACTTCTCCGGCACCGGCGCGCAGAACGCCGAGACCGAGGACCAGTTCATCGACTACCAGTTCCCGAACCCGCCGGAAGAGGATGGCACCCGTCTCCACATGATCTGGACCGACACGCCGTGCCGGATCACCTGCTGGAACCACGGCAACTGGACCATCGAGGCGCATCGCGACGACAGCATCGAGTTCACGGTGGCGCAGCACCCGTGGCTGGAGAACGACTGCCTCTACGCCGACATCATCCTGCCGGCGAACA
>CAIYOD010000037.1 GCA_903927755.1 uncultured Thermoleophilia bacterium
CCTCCGTGGGCCGGCCGTCCCTCCGGGGGTGCCGGATCACCCAGCGTCCGCATCATCGCCGTCCTCTCTCCAGCGGCGTGGCGGCAGAGTGCCCGCGCCGTCGACCTTCATCGTACCAGTGGACTCGACTGCTCATGCGCGACGTGAGAGGCTCCTACGCGCACAGCGCAGTGACAGGTCAAGGGCGATGCCGGGGAGGATGAGTGGGCATGAGCGATGCAAACGACGTGCGAGCCCTCCTCGAGCAGTACCGAGGGCTCTACGCGGCGCGCGACTGCGGCCGACTCGATGAGGCGATGAGGCTGTTCGCGCCCGGCGACGACCCCGAGATGGTGGGCACCGAGGCCGTGTGGCGTGGCGATCCGGACTGGGCCGTGGGCGTGACTGCCGTTCGTGCGCTGACGGAGTGGGACTGGCGCTGGTGGTGGGACGTGGATCTCGACGTCGCCGCCGCTCGAATCAGCGTGAGCGGCGACGTCGCCTGGACGTCAATCCCCGGTGCGCTGGTGCAGACGGAGCGGGCGCGAGCCGGCACCCTCGAATTCGCGCGCACGACGACGATCCCGCGGATGGATGAGGCTCTTGCCGACGCTGGCGGGACCCTCGAGGAGCGGCTCGACGATGTCGCCAGACTCGCCGCCGCGCGGGCGCGGGATCTGCGCGCGCCGCTGGGTTCGCGCCGGCCGTTCACGCTGACCGCGGTGCTGGTGCGCCGCGCCGGTCGCTGGCTCCTGCACACCACCCACTGGGCGATCGCCGCAGACTAGGCCGGACCGCAATCCGCAGGCGGCCCGGCCCTCAGGCCATCAGTACGCCACGGCCACCCCGTGGCTGGTGTCGCCGGTGATCGTCAGCTGGTCGAGCATGTACTCGGCGATGTCTGCTCTCGCTATGCGCCCGGCCGCCGGGGAGTGAGCGGCCCGGCTCGGCCCGGAGTCGCCGCGAGCCGGGCCGTCGTCGAGCACGTCGCCCGCGACCACGCGAACGTGGCCGGCGAGATCGCCGAGCTTCTGGGGGGCGCGCTCGAGCGCGCCGCTGGTCAGCAGTCGGCCGGTGCGTCCGGAACCTCCGACGACGAGGACGTCCATAGGGGCATCGTACCCGCGGGGCGGGTCCGGTGCTCATCCCCCATGGGTCCTCGTCCCCTGCCGACACGGATCCCGGTCGGGCGACGGAGCTACGCCTGCGGATCCTGCCGCGCGGGGCGGAAGGCGTAGCCAGTGGAGGCTGCGCCTTGGCGCCTCCACACGGCCGCGGCGCCCGCGCGTCGGGTAGCACTGGAGCGTGGGCATCGATCTGTCAGGGGGGGCCGTCGTCGTCACGGGGGCGAGCAGCGGGATCGGCCGCGCCGTCGCGCTGGGGTTCGCGGCCGCCGGATGCCGGCTGGCGCTGACCTACTTCGCGCACAAGGCCGAGGCCGAGGAGGTCGTGCAGCGGTGCCTCGGCTTCGGCGCCGATGTCTTCCGCGTCGCCGCCGGCGACCTCGAGGTGGAGCCCGGCGGCGACGTGGACATGCGCGACTACGCCGACTCATGAACAGGGCCGGGCGAGACCTTGCGGTCGCGCCCGGCCCTTCGAGCCATCGGCGGGGGGTCGGCGCCGACTCACTCGTACTGGATGGCCTCCAGGATCCGGGTGCCCGCGGCGCGCCGCGCCGGCAGCACCGCGGCGATCACGCCGACGACCACGGCGAGCACGAGGAACACCGCGAGCTGCGTGTACGGCAAGCTGAAGGTCAGCCCGTCGCCGCCCAGCTGGGTGACGAACACGTAGGCCATGGCGACGCCGACCGCCGTGCCGAGTACCCCGCCGATCACGGCGGTGATGACGCTCTCGTAGCGGACCATCTGGCGCAGCTGCCGCCGGGTGGCGCCGATCGCGCGCAGCATGCCGATCTCGCGGGTCCGCTCGTGCACGCTCAGCACCAGGGTGTTGATGATGCCGAAGATCGAGATGAGGATGCTCATGGCCAGCAGGCCGTAGAACATCATCAGCATCTGGTCCACCATCGTGTTGATGGTGTCGAGGTACTCGCCCCTGGTCATGACCTTCTGTGTCGGGAAGGCCGACAGCGCCTTCTTCACCGCGTCCTGCGTCGCGCCGACGTTCGCGCCGTCTTGCAGGCGCACCATGGTGATGACGGAGGCGGTCGGCAGGTCGAGGGCCTTGAAGGCGTCCAGGCTGGTGATCATGCCGGTGAACGCCATTTGGTCGCGGTAGAAGCCGAGAACGGCGAGCGTAGCCTTCTCACTGCCCTGCGTGGCAACGGAGATCGTGTCGCCGGCCTTGACCTTGCCGGCGAGCGGGGAGCCGTCCTCGAGCAAGACGTGATGGGCGTCCAGCTTGGCGAGGAGGGCGTCGCTGCCGCCGCGCTTCCAGTCGAGCGCCCAGACGCGGGCGAAGACGGCGGGGTCGACGGCGTAGGCGCTCGTGACGCCGCCCTTCTTGACCTTGAGATCGGCGTACCCGGTGCCGGCCACCGTGTCGACACCCTGGACGGCGTCCAGCGAGCGGATGGTCTTCTGCGGCACGCCCATGAACGCGGCGCGGTCCTGCACGACCAGCTCAGCGCGCGTGGACTTCTCGATAGCGCCGCCGAACGAGCCCTTCATCGCCTGGGCAAACACGGCGATGAACACGACCAGGGCCAGGCCGATCATGAGTGCGGCGGCCGTGGCGGCCGTGCGGCTCGGGTTACGGCCGGCGTTGTCGCGGGCCAGACGGCCGCTGATCGGTGCCAGTTTCTCGAGCGGCCAGCCGATGACGCGCGCTGCCGGTCGCACGATGTACTTGGCCAGCATCGCGATGGCGACGAAGAGGAGCAGCGCGCCGAGCCCCATGGAGAGCAGGCGGTTGCTGGTCGTCCCGTCGCTGAAGATGCCGTAGGCGAGCGAGGCGCCGCCGAGGCCGGCGATGGCCAGGGCGATCGCCGTCGTGAACTTCGTGAAGCGGGTCGGCGGCAAGGCCGAGCCCTCCTGGAGGGCGGCCACCGGCGGCACGCGTGTCGCGCGCAGGGCCGGAGCCAGAGCGGAGACCAAGGTCACGCCGACGCCGACGAGCGCGGCGATGAGGATCGTCCGCGGTTCGAGGGCGATGCCGGCGGTGGGGATGTCGGCCCCCATGGTCTTGAAGAGCAGGTTGATGGCCTTGGCGACGC
>CAIYOD010000038.1 GCA_903927755.1 uncultured Thermoleophilia bacterium
CCGACGGCGCGATCACCGGCGCCGGGTGGTCGTGGCCGCCGCAGCCCGCACCGAAGGCGACGGAGGCGGCCAGGACGCCGAGGACGATCGCGGATGTGCGGGCATGCGACATGCCGGCATCGTGCGCCTCAGCCCCCGTGAGCCTCAAGGGTGACGCGGGCCCGTCCGCGGTGACGTTGCCCGTGGTCGCGGAGTCGTCACCGTGCGAGAATCCCCGCGCATGACCGGACCCGACGACACCCCGCCCGGCGCCCCGCTGCCGCAGCCGCCGGCGGGCTTCTGGCCGACGGTGCGCCGCGACCTCCGCCTCGGCGTCATCGCCGGGCTCCAGACCTTCTGGGACCTCACCAAGGTCATGATCCCGGCCTATGGCGTCACGCTCGCCCTGCAGCAGCTCGGCGTCATCGGCTGGCTGTCGACCGTCGCGCGGCCGCTCATGACCGCGCTCGGGCTTCCGGGCGACGCGGCCGTGCCCCTGGTCGTCGGCTACCTGCTCAACATCTACGCCGCCGTGGGATCGATGCAGGCGCTCGACCTCACCCCGCGCCAGGTGACCGTCCTCGCGATCGCCATCCTCATCGGCCACAACCTCGTGGTGGAGGGCGCCGTGCTCCACAAGGCGGGGATGAACGGGTTCGCGTTCGGCGCCCTGCGCATCGTCGCCGGTCTCGCCGCAGCGGTCGTCGCCAACCTGCTGATGGGGCTGGTCTGATGACGGAGTTCCTGCGCACCTTCGCGACGGGGTCGTTCGACCTGCTGCTGCGCGTGTTCCTCATCGTCGTCCCGATCATGGTGGTGCTGGAGGTGTTCGAGGGCACGCGTTCCTTCCGCGTCGTCGTGCGCGGATGGGCCAGAGTCGTGCGTCACGTCGGCCTCGACGAGCGTTCGGCGGCGCCGACACTCATCGGCTTTCTCTTCGGCCTCGCCTACGGCGGCGGGGTGATCGTGCGCGACGTGCGCCGGCACGACCTCGGCCGCCGCCAGGTCTTCATCATGAGCGTGTTCCTCAGCATGGTGCACGCGATCGTCGAGGATTCACTGATCTTCATCGCGCTCGGCGCGAGCATCATGTGGGTGGTGGTCTACAGGGTCCTGTGGGCGGCGCTGGTCACGCTGGCGCTCACGGCGCTCGCCGGCGTGTGGGTGCGCCGGCGCCGGCGCAAAGGGAGCGGCGACCTCGAGCTGTGATCCCGCCGCGTTGACGCGGGACGCCTCGTTCCGTAATCTTGACTGGATTTATCGGGTATTTGATCGAGGGAGCGTCACGCCGGTGAACATCTCCATGAAGAGCAGATACGCGGTCCGGGCCCTCACCGAGCTCGCCCGCGTGGAGCAGACCCAGTCCGGCAAGCCCGTCCGCCTGGGTGAGATCGCGGACCGCCGCGACATGCCGCTCCAGTTCCTGGAGCAGGTCTTCGCGGCGCTTCGCCGCGGGGGCATCGTGCGCAGCCGCCGCGGCGCCTCGGGCGGCTACTCGCTGGCGCGGCCGGCCGACGACATCACCGTCCTCGATGTTGTCGCGGCCCTCGACGGCGTCCCGTCACCCGCCGAATGCACGCAGGGTCGCTGCGACCAGGTCGACCGCTGCGGAGCTTCTTCCATCTGGATCGAGGCACAGCGGGCGCTCGAGGACGTCCTGACCGCCACCACCATCGGCGATCTGTTGCGACGCGAAGACGCGCTGCGCTCCTCGGCGCCGATGTACCACATCTGACGGGAGACAGCATGAAGAGGGCAGGCAGCATCACCGAGCTCATCGGGCGCACGCCGCTGATCAGGCTCAACCGGATCTCGGACGAGACCGGAGCAGAAGTGCTCGGCAAGCTCGAGTCGTTCAATCCGGGCGGCAGCGTCAAGGACCGCATCGGCCTCTCGATGATCGACGCCGCCGAGCGCGATGGCCTCATCGCCCCCGGCCGCACCACCATCATCGAGCCGACCAGCGGCAACACAGGGGTCGCTCTCGCCATGGTCGCCGCCGCACGTGGCTACAGCATGATGCTCACGATGCCCGACACGATGAGCGTGGAGAGGCGCGCGCTGCTCAAGGCGTACGGCGCGCGCCTCGTCCTCACCCCCGGCTCCGAGGGCATGAGCGGCGCGGTGAACCGCGCCGTTGAGCTCGCCGCCGGGCTGGACGATGCGTTCGTGCCGCAGCAGTTCGAGAACGCAGCCAACCCCGAGGCACACCGGCAGACCACCGCCGAGGAGATCTGGGACGACACGGACGGCGAGGTCGACGTGTTCGTCGCCGGCGTCGGCACCGGCGGCACGCTGACCGGCGTGGGCGAGGTGCTCAAGGAGCGGCGACCCGGCGTGCAGGTGGTCGCCGTCGAGCCCTCCGACTCGCCGGTGCTCTCCGGCCGTCCCGCCGGCCCGCACCGCATCCAGGGCATCGGCGCCGGGTTCGTGCCCCGGGTCCTGAACGACGAGGTGTACGACGAGATCCTGACGGTCCGCAGTGATGACGCGTTCGCGGCCGCGCGGGCTCTGGCGAGCCAGGAGGGCCTGCTGGTCGGCATCTCCGCCGGCGCCAACGTCTGGGCCGCCCGTGAGCTCGCGCGGCGCGACGGCATGCGAGGCAAGGTCGTCGTCACCATCCTCTGCGATACGGGGGAGAGGTATCTGTCCACGCCGCTGTTCGCCGACCTTCCGGAGCCTGAAGCTTGAGGATAAGCGGGCAGGAGCGTCAGCGGTACGACTGCCAGCTCGTCCTCAAGGAGGTCGGCGAGCGGGGCCAGGACGCACTGCGCGCCGGCTCCGTCCTGGTCGTCGGGGCCGGCGGGCTCGGCGCGCCCGTGCTCTTCTATCTCGCCGCCGCCGGCGTCGGCCGCATCGGCATCGTCGACGACGACGTGGTCGAGCTCTCCAACCTTCAGCGGCAGATCCTGTTCACGACCGCCGACATCGGTCGCCACAAGGCCGAGGTGGCCGCCGAACGGCTGGCGGCGCTCAATCCCGAGGTCACGCTCGAACCGCACACCTCGCGGCTGCGCGCCGCGTCCGCGCCCGAGCTGATCGACCGCTACGACGTCGTGGTCACCGCCGTCGACAACTTCCCGACCAGGTACCTGCTCAACGACGCCTGCGTGCTGGCCGGCAAGACGCTGGTGGACGGCGCCGTGCTGCGCATGACCGGTCTGGCGATGACGATCAAAGGCGGCGAGACCGCCTGCTACCGCTGCCTCTTCCCCGAACCGCCGCCGCCGGCCGGCGTCATCAGCTGCTCCGAGGCCGGGGTGCTCGGCCCCATCCCCGGCCTCATCGGGTCCATCCAGGCGCTCGAGGTGATCAAGGTGCTCACCGGCGCCGGGAGTCCTCTGTACGACCGGCTGTTGCAGTACGACGGTGGCCTCATGACGTTCAACGAGGTCGAGGTCGCGCGCGTGCCGTCGTGCCCTGTCTGCGGGGAGCGGCCCACGGTGACGACCCTGGTGGATCTCGATGACTGACGCCGTGCTGGAGCGCCTGCTGGCGCAGTTCGCCGGCGTCGAGGATGTCGTCGTAGCGTTCTCCGGCGGCGCCGACTCCAGTCTCGTGCTCGCCGTCGCCGCGCGGGCGCTCGGGCCCGCCCACGTGACGGCGGTGACGGCGACCTCACCGACGTATCTGGATGAGGAGCTCGCGGCGGCCGCGGCCGCGACCGCGAGCCTCGGCGTCGAGCACGTCGTCGTGGCGACCCACGAGTTCGACGACGCGCGTTTCGTGCAGAACTCGCGGGAGCGCTGCTACTACTGCAAGGCCGGGCTGCTGGACGCGCTCGCCGAGGTGGCCGCGGCCCGCGGCGGCGCGACCCTCGTGGACGGCGCCAACGCCGACGACGTCGGCGACCACCGTCCCGGTATGCGCGCCGCCGCCGAGCGCGGCGTGCTCCAGCCGCTGCTGGCCGCCGGTGTCGGCAAGCCCGAGGTCCGGCGGCTGGCCCGAGAGCTCGGTCTGGCCACCTGGGACGCGCCGCAGCAGGCCTGCCTGGCCTCGCGCGTCCCCTACGGCGAGCCCATCACGGCGGACAAGCTGGCCGCGGTCGCGGACGCCGAGAGAGCGCTGCGCGCGCTCGGCTTCCGCCAGTGCCGCGTCCGGCATCACGGCGACGTCGCGCGCGTGGAGGTCGAGCCGACGGAACTCGAGCGCGCGTTCGCGCTGCGCGACGAGATCTCGCGAAGCATCCATGCCGCAGGGTTCGCTTTCGTGGCCCTCGACATGGACGGCTTCCGCACGGGAAGCATGAACGAGGCGTGATAGCGTACCGCGGGCTCGGAGCCGGCCTTCAGGCGGCGTCGGCCCGGCACAACGATAGGAGGAGGTGACGGCCGTGATCCGCAAGCTCTTTGCCTTCACCGGCATGGGCCTGGCGACATGCTGGTTCCTGGGACGAGGGACGCGCGGCTGTCGTCCCGTCAATGACATCGTCGGCGCCGTCGGCCAGGACGTGCACACGGCCGTCAGCGAGATCACCAGCGACGTGAAGGCCGTGCAGGAGCGCGACCCTGCGGCGACGTCGAAGGTCGAGATCATCACGTCCTACGCGGGGCTGCACGCCCTGTGGCTGCACCGCCTGGCGCACAAGCTGCGCGCCCTGGGCGTACCCCTCCTGCCTCGCTGGGTCAGCCAGTTCAACCGTTTCGCGACCGGTATCGAGATCCACCCCGGCGCGAAGATCGGCCACGGCCTGTTCATCGACCACGGCTCGGGCGTCGTCATCGGCGAGACCGCCGAGATCGGCGACAACGTGACCATCTACCAGGGGGTGACGCTCGGCGGCACCGGCAAGGAGACCGGCAAGCGCCATCCCACGGTGGGCGACAACGTGGTGTTCGGCGCCGGCGCCAAGGTGCTCGGCGGCATCACCGTCGGGGACAACGCCAAGGTCGGAGCCGGCAGCGTCGTCGTCACCAACGTGCCCAAGAACTCCACGGTCGTCGGCAACCCGGGGCGGCCGGTGCTGCTGCGGGGTCAGAAGGTCGGCATCCCCGACATCGACTACCGCCACCTGCCCGACCCCGTGGCGGAGGCGATCAAGTGCCTGGTCGCGCGGATCGTGGAGATGGAGAAGGAGCTCGATGAGATCCACCCGGAGCGCAGCGGCAAGCGCCAGGAGGCGCTGCGCGAGACGCAGGCCATGCTCGCCGAGTTGCTGCAGTTCGACGAGGGCGCCGGGATCTGACGCCGCCTCAGGCGGCGAGGAACCGGCGGCTCGAGGCCGGCTGCGGGGCAGCGTCGGCGTCGAGCAGCTCCCAGGCGTCGATGAACCCGAGGTCGAGCAGGAACAGTTCAGGGTCCACGAGGCCGAAGCAGCTCCAGGTCGCGCCGTGATCACCGGTGGCGAAGAGCACGCCGCCGTCGGTCACGATGTAGTCGGTGACGGGAGCGCCGTCGTGCGCCTCGTCCGCCAGCACCAGCGTGTAGCCGCCCGCCACGCCGCTCATCGCCTGCCTCCTCGCCGGTCTTCAAGGGTCCACCTCGCCCTCACTCAAGGTCATCGGCCCGGCGTGACGCCGGCACATGAGGAGGGTGCCCCGACTTCGCCGGGAATCCATGGGCTACGTGCAGGAACGTACGTGACAGGGATGGACGGATGGATGCGTACGTGAGAAGGCCGGGGCGCGCTCACCGCGCCCCGGCCTTCGCGAGAGGCCCGTGCCGCGCCGGGGGGTGGAGCGCGGCGCGGGCCTTCGAGTCGGGCCGGCTCACTTCACGTCGAGCCGGCCGGCCCCGAATCCGCTCGTCAGAACACCATGGTCCGCCCGGCGGCGATCAGCGCCAGCAGCACGCCGAGCGTGACACACGAGAACCAGATCGAACGAGTCCGCACCATCACATGCCCCTTCGTCTCCGATCACTCCGTCCGCGGCGATCGTCCACGCCTCCGCGTTCGTACTTCTCGCGCCGGCCCCCGCCGACACAGCATCTGACTACCCACCGACGGCCCAAACACCAACCGTTGCGCAGCCGCATTGTGACCCGGGCAGGTGACCGGTGCCGGGAGGTGGGTATGCTAGGATTGCTGCCTTCCCAGGCGACCCTTGAACGGAGCGTGATTCCCACATGAGCGAGGTCAGGCGTCTCGTGCTCGACGTGCTCAAGCCCCATCAGCCCACGATGCTCGTGCTGGCCGACAAGCTCGGCGATCTCGAGGGCATCCACGGGGTCGACATCACGCTGATCGAGATCGACAACAAGGTCGAGAACATCAAGATCACTCTGGAGGGCGACGACGTCGACTTCCAGGATGTCGCCGAGGTCGTCCAGGACTCCGGCGGCAGCATCCACTCCATCGACAAGGTCTCGGCGGGCAAGCGCATCATCGACGAGGTCGAGACCCCGCAGGACGCCGGCGCGAGCTGGCTTCGCTGACCGCGCCGGCCGCTGACACCCTGGTGAGCCGATGAGCCTTCCGGGCAGTCCCAGCATCGGGACGCGCGTGAGGAGCCGGCTGGCCACACTGCGTCACTACCACGAGATCGCCGAAGTGGGCGAGATCGCCCGCCGGTACTTCGCCATGAACGCTTTCGACGGCGTGCTCACTGCCATCGGCGTGCTGGTCGGCGGCTACCTCGGCGGCGTGGACAGCCCGCGCGCCATCTTCACCGTGGTGCTCACCACCGCCGTCGGCATGGGCGTCTCCGGCTTCTACGGCTCCTACCTCGTCGAGCGCGCGGAACGCGGCAGGGCCATGCGCGAGCTCGAGGAGTCCACGCTCTCCAGCCTCCGGGGGTCCACCATCGCCTCGGCCTCGCGGTACGCGACCATCGTGATCGCCTTCGTCGACGGCGCCTCGCCGTTCGCGGCGGCGCTCATCGTCATGATCCCGTTCGCCTTCACGTCCGTCATCTCGATGCACACCGCGTACCTGCTCGCCGTCGCCGTCGGTCTGGTCGAGCTCTTCTTCCTCGGCGCGTTCCTCGGCGCGATCTCCAGGGAGCGGCTCTGGGTCTCCGGCCTGCGTCTCGTCTTCGCCGGGGCCATCGCTCTGGCGATCAGCCTGCTGCTCGGCGGGGGCATCGGATGACGCCGGGCGGCCGGACCGGAAAGCAGGCCGAGCACCCGCTGCTCGCCGGCCTCAACGAGGAGCAGCGCAAGGCCGTCACGCATGTGGACGGTCCACTGCTCATCCTCGCCGGCGCCGGCTCGGGCAAGACGCGCGTGCTCACACACCGCGTCGCCTGGTTGCTGCAGGTCGAGCACGTGCGCCCCGACGAGGTGGTGGCCATCACCTTCACCAACAAGGCCGCCGGCGAGATGAAGGAGCGCATCGAGGGCCTCGTGGGACCCGTGGCGCGCACCATGTGGATCAGCACCTTCCACAGCATGTGCGCGCGTCTCCTCCGCCGCGAGGCCCAGCGCATGGGCTACAAGAGCACGTTCACCATCCACGACGAGGACGACCGCCGCCGACTCATCAAGCGCTGCATGGAGGAGCTGAACGTCGACCCCAAGCGGTATCCGCCGGAGTCGATCAGCCGCCAGATCAGCGACGCCAAGAACCAGCTGCTGGGGCCCGCCCAGTTCCGCGAGAAGGGCGGGCGCTTCGCGCAGATCGCGGCCGACGTCTACGAGCTCTACGAGAAGCGCCACGCCGAGATGAACGCGATGGACTTCGACGACCTGCTCATGAAGACCGTCGAGCTGCTCGAGGGCTATCCCGACCGCCTCGAGCACTACCAGCAGGCGTTCCGCTTCGTGCTCGTGGACGAGTACCAGGACACCAACCACGCCCAATACCGCCTCGCCAACCTGCTCGCCGGCGGGCACGGCAACCTCGCCGTGGTGGGTGACGACGACCAGAGCATCTACTCGTGGCGCGGCGCCGACGTCCGCAACATCCTCGAGTTCGAGCGCGACCACCCGGACGCGGAGGTCATCCGCCTGGAGCAGAACTACCGCTCCACGCAGAAGATCCTCGACGCGGCCAACGCGGTGGTCACCCACAATCGCAAGCGCAAAGGCAAGAATCTCTGGACCCCGAGAGGCGAGGGCGCGCTCGTCCAGGTCGTGGAGGTCAGCGACGAGCGCGCCGAAGCTCAGTTCGTGGCCAGCGAGGTGCAGAAGCTGCTCGAGGGCGAGGCCAAGGGAGCCGAGCGCGCCTACCGGCCGGACGAGGTGTGCGTCCTGTACCGCACCAACGCGCAGAGCCGCGTGCTCGAGGAGCAGTTCGGACGCTACGCGATCGCCTACCGGGTGATCGGCGGGCCCAAGTTCTACGAGCGCGCCGAGATCCGCGACCTCATCGCCTACCTCACGATCCTCGTGAACCCGGACGACACGCAGCGGCTGCTGCGCATCGTGAACACGCCCAAGCGCGGCATCGGCGCCACCAGCCTGCAGCGCCTGCAGGCGCACGCGGCCAGCGTGGGGGAGAGCCTCTGGACGACGCTCCGCGACGCCGACGACGTCCCGGGCCTTTCGCCGGGCGCCACGAACGGCCTGCTGGCCTTCGCCAGGATCCTCGAAGGCCTGCAGGCAACGCAGGCCGGCCGACCGGTGGCCGAAGTCGTGCGCAGCGTCATCGACGAGACCGGCTACGAGGCCGCCCTCGCCTCTCAGAAGACGCTCGAGTCCGAGGGCCGGCTGGAGAACATCGAGGAGTTCGTCGGCGTGGCCGGCGAGTACGACAAGCGCTCCGAGGAGCCCAGCCTCGACGGATTCCTCCAGGAGATCTCGCTGTACAGCGACAGCGACGCGCTCGCCGACACCAGCTCCCTGCTCACGCTCATGACGCTGCACAACGCCAAGGGCCTCGAGTTCCCGGTGGTCTTCATCGCCGGGATGGAGGAGGGCGTGTTCCCGCACCAGCGCTCGCTGGACGAGCAGAACGTGGAAGAAGAGCGGCGGCTCGCCTACGTCGGCATCACGCGCGCGATGGACCGGCTGTATCTCGTGCACGCGCGCGCAAGGACCCTCTGGGGCGCGGCGCAGTACAACATCCCGTCGCGCTTCCTGGACGAGATCCCCTCTGAGCTCACGGAGCGGCAGACGATCGGCGGTCGCTCGACCAGCTGGGACTCAGGCGGAGGCCGCGGCGGCGGAGGGGGCTGGGGCGGAGAGATGTGGAGCCGCGGCCGCCGTGCCGGTGGCCCGCGCGACGACGAAGACGGCGACTACGAGACGCTCGGCAGCGGACGCCGCATCACCGGGCTCGAGAAGAAGAGGGGGCTCGACGAGGAGGTCGTGGAGCAGTTCTTCGCCCCCGGCGATCGCGTGCTGCACGCCACCCTGGGCGAGGGCACGGTGCTGGGCATGCAGAGCGGCGGCATCGTGCTCATCCGCTTCGAGAACGACGGCTCCGAGCGCCGCCTCATGGCGAGTGTGGCTCCGCTCAAGAAGCTGCGCGGCTAACCCGCCGACCAGTCTTCCACGGTGATGCCGCGGAACAGCTCGAAGTGACGCAGGTTCATCGTCACCAGAGTCAGGTCGTTGACGGCCGCCGGCCCGCACCGTCACGGTCCGGTGCCGCTGTCCCACATCTGCCAGGTCCCGTCGGACATGCGCACGACGTGCTCGAACAGCTGGTGCTCGCCCTGGTCGCCCCAGAGGACGGGTTCGGACGGGTGCTGCTCGATCCAGACGTCGACGGCGAACTCGATGGTCGCGCTCTCGGCCGGGCCGCGGCCGACCGAGTCGGGCACGACCCCGACGAAGCGGGCGGCTGCGATCCCGTCCTGCTCGTCGCTCCACTGCAGGAGGGGCGACCCGGGCGCGACCACAGTGGCCTGCGCCTCGGCGAGCTTGCCCTCGCCCACCAGGGTCCAGAAGCGCCTTACCGCGTCCACAGCGCCTGCGGGTGGCGCACCGCTGGTGATCTGCGGCGACGCCACCGGCGTGGGCGACGGGCTCGCGGAGGCGGACGCTGCGCCGCCGGACGAGCCGCCGCAGGCGGCGAGCAGGGCGGCGCAGGCCAGCGCCGCGAGGACCATGAGGCTCGCCGCGCTCAGCGCGCGCTGCGCACCGACGTGACCGGGATGGTGACGCTCGCTCACTGACGACCTCCTCCTGTGACTGATGCGCCCTCACGAACCTCATCACAGGCTCGCCGCTCTGTACAGGGTGACGATCGGCGGTGGAGGTTCACGACGCCCGGGCGTTCCCGTGCGGGACGGCCGCCGACGTCCCTGCGATAGAGTTGGGGCAGCCAGTCCTGTCCCATGGTCCGAGGAGGGTCTCCATGGCCGTCGAGGTCACTCGCGAGGGCGCCGTCGCCGTCGTCACCGTCAACCGCCCAGAGGCGCTCAACTCACTGAACTCAGAGACCAACGAGGCGCTGCTCGCCGCCGTGCGCGAGCTCTCACCGAACGACTCCGTCCACGCCGTCGTGCTCACCGGCGGCGGCGACAAGTCGTTCGTCGCCGGCGCCGACATCGCCGAGATGAGCTCGCTGACCGCGGAGCAGGCGCGCCGGTTCGGCGCGCTCGGCCAGGCGGTCATGAGCGGCATCGAGGCGGCCCCCCAGCCGTGGGTCGCCGCCGTCAACGGCTTCGCCCTCGGCGGCGGCTGTGAGCTGGCCCTCGCCTGCGACATCCGCCTGGCCGCCGAGAACGCCAAGTTCGGCCAGCCGGAGATCAATCTCGGCATAACTCCGGGGTTCGGCGGCACCCAGCGCCTGCCGCGCAACGTGGGGGAGGGGTGGGCCAAGTACCTGGTGCTGAGCGGGCGCATCATCCGCGCCGAAGAGGCGCTTCGCATCGGGCTCGTCCAGGCCGTGTTCCCGAAGGACGAGCTCATGACCCAGGCGATGAAGCTGGCCGAGGAGCTCGCCGGCAAGAGCCCGCTGGCGATGCGCTACTGCAAGGCCGCCGTCAACGCCGCCGCCGACACCGACCTGGCCACCGGCCAGGGGATCGAGCGGGACCTCTTCGCGCTCGCCTTCGCCACCGAGGACCAGACCGAGGGGATGGCTGCGTTCTTGGAGAAGCGGGCGCCGGAGTTCGGCGGCCGCTGACGCGGCCTGGTGGCCGCGGCGCCCGTCCGCGGCGCGGCAGCCGCCTGCGTCAGGCCGCGCCGACCGCGGCCGCGAGCCGGGCGAGCACTGCGTGGACGCCCGGGGTGGCGCGCACCAGCACGTCGGCGGCTTCGGTCACCGGTCGCGGCGTCTCGTCCGTGACCGCCGCGACCGCCACCGTCGCGCGTCGCGCGTCCCTGTCGCCCCACTCGTGGATGGCGGCGAACGCGGTGATGTCCGTGAGGTCGTCGCCGCAGCCCATGGCGGAGAAGTAGTCGCCGGCGGTCAGCAGGCGGCGCACGGCGGTCCCCTTGTTGAACGGCAGCGGCGGCCGCACCTCGAAGGCGAAGTGGCCGGTGGCGATGGCGAGGCCGCGCTCTCTGGCGGGCTCGATGACGCGCGCGAGGATCTGGTGGCGCGTGGCCGCCGCGTCCTCCGCCAGCCGATAGTGCACGGCGAGCACGGTCCGCTTGTCCTCGATCACGACGCCGAGCGCCTCGCAGTCGAGGTCTCTTGCCGCCGCTTCCGCGACCTCGTGGATGGCGCCCACGTACCGCTCCGCCTGCGGCTCGACGCTGAGGGAGCCGTCGGCGGCTCTCGTCTCGAGACCGTGCGTACCGATGTAGGCCGCCCCCTCGAGGGGGATCATGCGGCGGCCGTCGTCGAGCGACCGGCCGGTCACGAACGCGACCAGGCCGATCTTGTCGACCAGGGCCTCGAGGACCTCGCGGAACGCCGGGGGGACGTGAGCGTCGGACGGACGTGGGGCGATCGGCGAGATCGTCCCGTCGATGTCGCAGAGGAGCGCAACGGCCGCCGGAGCTCCGGCCGCGGCGACCACGAACGCATCCAGCGACTCCTGCCCGCTGACGATCGGCGACCCAGCCTCCAACCCGCCCTCCCATCTCGCTCGCCGACAGCGTACCCGCTGCGGTCGGCGGCGAAGCTCGCCGCGGGCCGTTCCCGTCAAGTTCCCCGGCCCGGTGCCGATACCCGGGGTGAGAGAGATGAGCGACCTGCCCGACACCACCAGCCCGTCCCTGCCAGGAGGGAAGCCCCGCGACATGCGCGCGGACCCCTACCTGAAGTCGATGCTGCTCGGCCTCATCGAGGACAGCTACCTGCACACGGGCACGTTCACCCAGTTCGCCGCCGAGGTGCTGCAGGTCATCGCCTACGCGGTCACCGTGCCGGTGGCGTTCACCGAGGGGTTCCTCAAGGCGTATCTCTCCATCGACCGCGTCGTCGAGGACGACGACGGGCGCATCAAGATCATCCCCAAGGCCGGCGCGAGCATCGAGGACATGATCCGCGATGTGGACGAGATCACCGCGCAGGTGGATCCGGGAGCGGTGTTCAACCCCGTCGTGCGCGCCAAACTGGACGCCGTGCACCAGACGTCGAGCAAGGCGATGAAGTGGGACCTCAACACGCTCTCGCAGATGGACGACGGACAGCTCATGGGGGTGCTTCGCGAGATGCAGGCCGAGTCCGAGGCCGCGCCCGAGCCCGGGGAGAGCGACGACGAGGCCACCGACTACGTGCGCGCCAAGATCGCCACGATCCGGCGCAACGTGCGCCAGTTCCAGACGCGGCATCCGTCCGACGCCGTCGAGGAGCTTGACGTCGTCGGTGAGCCGCCCGCCGGCGGCGCAACGGACACAGACCAGATCTGAAGGCCCGCGGCCGGCGCTCTGTCCTGCTTCCCTGCCATGGGGTAGCATGAGCTCGCTGGATACCAGGGGGCACCTCGTGCAGCACTTCTCCGACAGACTGGCCACGGCCATCCGCGCGCGACGCAGCGTCGTGTGCGTCGGCCTTGACCCCGTCCTCGAGCGCATGCCGCGCGAGCTCGTGGAGAAGTACCGGCCGCAGGCGGCCGAGCTCGGCGAGGAGGCGGCCGTCGCCGCCTGCTTCCAGGAGTTCTGCAGCGGCGTCATCGACGCCGTCGCCGACGTCGCCGCCTGCGTCAAGCCGCAGGCGGCCTTCTTCGAGCAGTACGGCGCCGCCGGCTGGCGCGCCCTGGGCGCGGTCATCAGGTGCGCGCATGAATACGACCTGCCGGTGATCCTCGACGTCAAGCGCGGCGACATCGCCTCGACGGGCGCAGCCTACGGGCACGCCGCGTTCGGCGGCGCCGCCGGCTTCGCCGCCCCGGCCGCCGGCATCGGCGCCGACGCGATCACGGCGAGCCCCTACCTCGGCGACGACTCGCTCGCCCCGCTGGTGGAGCACTGCGCCGCCGGTCGTGGCGTCTTCATCCTCACGCGCACGAGCAACCCCGGCGCGGCCCTGCTGCAGGAGGTCGAGGTGGACGGGCGGCCGCTGTTCCTGCGCGTCGCCGACCTCGTGCGCGAACTGGGCGCCCCGCACATCGGAGAATCCGGGTACAGCGACGTCGGCGCCGTCGCCGGCGCGACCGCGCCGGCGCAGCTCCGTCAGGTCCGTGAGGCCCTGCCGAACGCCTTTCTGCTGGTGCCGGGCTACGGCGCCCAGGGCGGCAGCGCGGAGGCCCTCGCGGGCATCGCCGCCGGTGACGCGGCCGGGTTCGTGGTGAACGCCTCCCGCTCCATCATCTTCGCCTGGCAGGACGCCGGAGGGGACTATCGAAGGGCTGCGGCCACCGCCGCCGAATCTATGCGCAGCGACCTCCAGGAAAGCCTGTGACCGACGAGAAACCAAAGAAGAGGACTCGGCGTCCTCGTCCCGTGCCCGCGGATGACGCGCCGCCGACCGGCGGCGTGGAGAATCCGGACGACGCCCTGCGACGCCTCGAGTCGATGGGCTCGGCGAAGCCTGCCGGCGGTGCTCCGGACGTCGCGCCGCTCCCGCCTGATCCGGTCGTCGATCCGTTCGAATCACCGCCTCCCAGCCGGCCGCAGCGCCCCATGGGATCGTCGCAGCGCACGCCGCGCTCTCGTCCCCGGCCCGCGGCGGGCCCCAGGTCCACGCGCGTCGCCGCGCGCATTGCGGCGCCCGTCGTGTTCCTCATCGCCGTCATCGCCCTCGTCGGCATCGTCGTCCAATCGGGCGTGATGAGCTCCGACGAGCCCACGCCGACCCCCACGGCAAATGCCACCAAGGCCGGCGGCGCCACCAAGGCCACCAAGAAGTACGTGGTCAAGAGCGGCGACTCGCTCTCGAGCATCGCCGTCCGCTTCAACACCTCGACCGCCGAACTGCAGACGCTCAATCCCGACATGGGCAACACGCTCGTCGTCGGGACGAGGATCGTCGTTCCCAACCAGTAGCCTGAGGGCGCCGGCGTCCGCACGCCGGCCGGCGCTCCGCTCACCCCACTCGCCCCCACCGCCGCCGTTGGCGCTGCGCAGGGCATCTCCGAGCCACTCTGTCCCCCTCCGTTTCCCGGCCCCCTGACTTCATCGCGCCGTGGTCGTGGCGTGCCCCGACGGCGGCCCAACGAGCCTGTGGTGTCGTTCCCCACGAAGTGGGGAAGAAGGGGACAGAAGTATTGCACGATGGGGAGAAGTGGGGTACAGTGGCGCACATGCAGCGACCGCTCTTGGTGGGGGAGTTCGAATTCACGCTCGATGCGAAGAACCGCATCGCCGTTCCCGCCCGCCTGCGCTCCGCGTTCACCGAAGGCATCTACGTCACCCAGGAGAACGAGCGCTGCCTCGGCGGCTACGGCCCCGAGGAGTTCCAGCGCCGCCTCGAGGAGGACGTGGACGTCACCGCCGCGGGGACGGTGGCCCGGCGCGACGTCAAACGCCGCCTGGCCGCCACCGCGGTGTTCTTCCCGGAACTCGATCGTCAGGGGCGCGTGACGCTCCCGGCAAAGCACGTCGAGTACGCCGGCATCAGCAAAGAAGTAACGGTCATCGGCGTGGCCGACCACCTGGAGATCTGGGGTCGCGCCGCCTGGACCGACTACCGGGCCCACCTTGAGGAGGAGGCCGATGCTTCCGCAGACGAGCATTCAACTACGTGAGTACGAGATGGCCCTTGCCCACACCCCGGTCCTTCTCGACGAACTGCTCGAGCTGCTGCGACCGGCCCGGGGAGAGACGGCCATCGATTGCACCTTCGGCGCCGGCGGCCATGCCGAGGCCGTCGCGGCCGCACTAGGCGCCAAGGGGCGGCTGATAGCCGTCGACCGCGACCCAAGCGTCGCCGAGTACTTCCGCGATGTCGCCCAGGCCGCGCCGTGCGCCTGCGAGCTCTACCACGGCAACTTCGCCGACGTGCTCGCCGAGCGCGAGACCGCGTCCGTCGACCTCGTGTACATGGACCTCGGCGTCTCGTCGATGCAGCTCGACCGGCGGGAGCGCGGCTTCAGCTACGCCTACGACGCCCCGCTCGACATGCGCATGGACCCGGAGCTCGAGGTCACGGCCGCCGACCTCACGAACACGCTGCCGGAGCAGGAGCTCACCAGCATCTTCCGCCGGTATGGGGAGGAGCGGTACGCCCGCAACATCGCCCGCGGCATCGTGCAAGCGCGCAAGAAGACGCCGCTGACGACGACCAGCGAGCTGGTCGAGATCGTGAAGCGCACGATCCCGACGCCGGCCCGCTTCGCCGCCGGCAACCCGGCGCGCCGCGTCTTCCAGGCGCTGCGCATCGTCGTCAACGACGAGCTGGGCTCGCTGGCCCGAGGTCTGGAAGAGGCCTATCGCGTCCTGCGCCCGGGCGGCCGCCTCGCGGCCATCAGCTTCCACTCCCTGGAAGACCGTATGGTGAAGGACTTCTTCAAAGGTCACGCGGCAGGCTGCATCTGCCCGCCCGGCCTGCCGCAGTGCGTCTGCGGTCACGAGCCGACCATGCGCGTGCTCACGCGCAAGCCCGTCACGCCGCGCGCGGCAGAGGCGGAGTCCAACCCGCGCAGCAAGTCCGCCAAGCTCCGTGTCGCCGTGAGGCTGGAGGACTAAGACTCATGGCCACCGCCGCCCAGCACGCTCGTCACGCGCCTGCGCCCAAGAGGGAACAGGAGGCGCGCCCCGAGGCGCCGGCCTACGCGTATCGCGCGCCGCAGACGCGCCGCAGGGCGGCGCAGCGTTCGCGCCTCATGCGCACGTTCATCGTCTTCGTGGGCTGCCTCACCGTGCTCGCCGTCGGCCGCGTCGCGCTCAGCTTCGCCGTCGTGCAGAAGAGTCTGCAGACCGATGCGATCGTGCGCGAGGAGCGCCGCATCAGCGATCAGAACGGAGAACTGCGGGAGAAGGTCGCCCAGCTGGGGTCGCCGGTGCGCATCAGCAACATCGCCCAGAACCAGCTCGGCCTGGTCAACGCCACGCACTTCTCGTATCCCAAGCTCTCTCGCAAGGCCATCTCCGAGGTCGCGGCGAACCGCTGATGGCGGCTCCCGCGACAGGACGTCGTCGCCCGGCCGGCCGGCGCGGCGGCGGCCTCTTCGGGAGCCCCAGGGCCGCCCGGCGCGGGATCGACGGGCGCATCCGCCTTCTCCGCTTCGTGTTCATCGTCTTCCTCGTGCTCGTCGGCGGCAAAGCCGTCGCGCTCGGATCGTCGTCGCAGCACCTCACCCAGATCGCCCAGGAGCAGCAGACCGTAGCGGTCGCGCTGCCCGCACACCGCGGATCGATCCTGGACAGGAACGGGGACGAGCTGGCGGTCGGCAAGCCGCAGCAGACGGTCGTCGCCGATCCCCACCTCCTGGTCGACCCACGCGCCGCGGCGGACGAGCTGTGCGACGCGCTGCAGATCAATCGCCGCAAGGACCGCCGTGACGTCGCCGCCGCGCTGGTCGCCGGCAAGAAGAGGAAGAAGTGGTTCACCTACGTGGCGCGCAAGGTCGACCCCGAGCTCGCCAGGGCGGCGCTCGCGCTCGACCTCCCGGGCGTGGTGAGCTACACGGAGGAGAAGCGGATGTACCCGCTCAAGGCCACCGCGGCCCAGGTCCTCGGCTTCGCCGGTACGGAGAACAAGGGCCTGGCGGGCATCGAGCTTCTCTACGACGAGGAACTATCGGGCAAGGCCGGCAGCGAGACCGTCGTGCGCGATCCTGCCGGCCATGCCCTCAAGACCGTGGCGCACCAGGAGCCGACGTCCGGCCAGAACGTGCGCCTCACGCTCGACAGCCAGATCCAGTACTACGCCGAGGACGTCCTCGAGAAGACCGTGCGCGACACGGGCGGCACGTCGGCCACGTCGATCGTGATGGACCCGCGCACCGGCGAGATCCTCGCCATGGCGAACGTCACGCGCGAGGGGTTCCACGGCTTCGGCAAGGGCGATCAGGACGCCGAGAAGAACCGTGCCGTCACGGATCAGTATGAGCCGGGGTCGATCTTCAAGCTCGTCACCATCTCGGGAGCCCTCGCCGACGGGCAGATCACTCCCGACACGAAGTTCACGCTGCCACCCACGCTGACCCTCTATGACCGGACCATCAACGAGTCGCACCCGCGTGGGACGGTCACCTACTCGGTACGCGAGATCCTGCAGTGGTCCAGCAACGTCGGCGCCGTCAGGATCGGCATGAAGATGGGCGCCGAAGACATGTACCGCTGGATCAAGGCGTTCGGCTTCGGCAAGACGACCGGGATCCAGATCCCCGGTGAGGTCGCGGGCAGCGTACCTGCCGTGGCCGACTGGTCGGGGACGTCGATCGTCAACATCCCGATGGGCCAGGGCATCGCCGTGACGCCGATCCAGATGGCAGCGGCGTTCTCGGCCGTCGCCAACAACGGCTGGGCGGTCAGGCCGCGGCTGGTCGCCCAGGTCGGCGACAGGGTGTACGACCAGATCCTCGACCGGCGCCGGGTGGTCCCGGGGAAGGCGGCACGCGAGGTCCGCGAGATGCTCGCGCTGGCCGTGGCCAAGGGCACCGGCACCGAGGCCCGGATCCCGGGCTACGAGGTCGCCGGCAAGACGGGCACCGCCGAGATGGCAGTGTCCGGCGGCTACGCCAAGGGCATCTATGTGGCCTCCTTCATCGGCATGGTGCCCGCCGACCACCCGAAGCTGGTCGTCCTGTGCGCCGTCAACGGTACGCCGCAGTTCGGTGGCGAGGCCGCCGCGCCGGCGGTCAAGAAGATCATGCAGTTCTCCCTCCAGCACCTCGAGATCGCGCCGTGAACAGCCGCCCCGCGGGTCTGGTAGAATCCGCCCCGATGAAGCTGAGTGAGCTGGTCGAAGGGGTCTCGGGCGCGCTGGTGCGCGGCGACCCCGGCCCCGAGATCCGGGGCCTCGCTTACCACACGCGTGACGTCGCCGACGGCACGCTTTTCTTTTGCATCCCCGGACTCTCGTTCGATGGTCACGAGTTCGCGTCCGCGGCCGTCGAGGCCGGCGCCGCGGCGCTCGTCTGCGAGCGCGACACGGGAGTGGACGCGCCCCAGGTCCTGGTCCCCTCCGTGCGGCGCGCGATGGCGCTCGTGGCCTCGCGCTGGTACGGCGACCCTTCGCGCGGACTGCGCGTGGTCGGAGTCACCGGCACCAACGGCAAGACGACCACGGCTCACCTCGTCGCCGGCCTCTTCGCCGCGGCGGGGCACCCGTCGGGACTCCTCGGGACGGTCGTCAATCGCATCGGCGGGGTGGATCACCCCGTCAAGCTCACCACTGCGGAGTCGCTCGACCTCCAGCGCATGTTCTCCGAGATGCTCGCTGCGGGGGACGAGGCGTGCGCGTTCGAGGTCAGCTCGCACGCCCTCTCCCAGGACCGCGCCGCCGGCATCGACTTCGACGCGGTCGTCTTCAGCAACCTCACGCGAGACCATCTCGACTATCACAAGGATATCGAGGACTACTTCGGCGCCAAGCGCCGGCTGTTCCTGCCCGACGAAGCGCGCAACGGCCGTGCCGTGGCGATCGTCAACAGCGGCGACGAGTTCGGGGAGCGCCTCGCGCGCGAGTGCCTGCCGCACTACGGCGACGACCTGTGGACCTGCGCGGTCGACGAGGAGGGCGTCTCTGGGGCCGCGGTCGTCGCCCGCGACCTCGAACTGCGCGCCGACGCCTCGACCTTCACGCTCGTCTGCCCGCGCCTCGGGCTCGAGGAGCGCGTTGCGCTGCGCCTGGCGGCGCGGTTCAACGTCGAGAACGCCGTGGCGGCCGCGGCGGCCGGCTTGGCCGTCGGGCTTCCCGCCGGGGCCGTCCTGCGCGGCCTCGCCGTCACCGAGGGCGTCCCCGGGCGCTTTCAGGCGGTGCGCGCCGGCCAGCCGTTCAGCGTCGTCGTCGACTACTCGCACACGCCCGACTCGCTCGAGAACGCGCTCGCGGCCGCCCGCGCCGTGACCGTCGGCCGCGTGATCGTGGTGTTCGGCTGCGGCGGCGACCGCGACCGGGGCAAGCGCCCGCTCATGGGTGGCATCGGCGCCAGGCTGGCGGACCGTTCCGTCATCACGTCCGACAATCCCCGCACCGAGGAGCCGCTGGCGATCATCGACGAGATCGCTGCGGGAGTGCCTCAGGAGCTCGCGACCAGGGTGATCATCGAGCCGGACCGCCGATCGGCGATCCGCATCGCGCTGACCGAGGCCCGCCCGGGGGACACCGTCGTCATCGCCGGCAAGGGGCACGAACAGGGCCAGGTGATCGGCGACCACAAGATCCCCTTCGACGACACCAGGGTCGCCGAAGAAGAGCTCGCGGCGCTCGCCGGGGAGTGGTGAGCCGATGCTGCCGCTGACGCTCGGTGAGGTCGCCTCCGCTTGCGGGGGCCGTCTCGGATCTCAGGATCCGAACCTCGAGATCAGGCGCGTCAGCACCGACAGTCGTTACATCCGGCCCGGCGACCTGTTTGTGGGCCTCAAAGGCGAGAACTTCGACGGCGACCAGTACGCCGCCGCCGCTCTCGCCGCCGGCGCGACGGCGGCTGTGGTGCGCGGCGAGACCGCGGCGACGCTGCCGCGGGACGCGGCGCGCATCGTCGCGCCGGACGGGCTGCGCGCGCTGCAAGAGCTGGCGACGGCCGTCCGCCGCCGTTCCGGCGTCAAGGTCGTCGCAATCACCGGCAGCGCCGGCAAGACCTCCACCAAGGACATCCTCGCCGCGCTGCTCAGGCCGGTGGCCCGCACCGTCGCCACCGCGGCGAACCTGAACAACGAGATCGGCGTGCCGCTCACGCTGCTCGAGATCGAGCCCGGCACCGAGGTCGCCGTCGTGGAGATGGCCATGCGCGGCGCGGGGCAGATCCGCGAGCTCGCGCGCGTCGCGCTGCCCGACGTGGGCGTGATCACGAACATCGCGCCGGTCCACCTCGAGCTCGTCGGCACCATCCAGGACGTAGCGGCCGCCAAGGCCGAGCTGATCGACGAACTGACGGACGGCACCGCCATCGTGCCGGCCGACGAGCCGCTGCTCGGGCATCACGTGAGCCGTCATCGCGGACGAGTGGTGACGTTCGGCATGCCCGACGCCGACGTGCACGTGGTTGCCGAGGAGCGGCGCGGCGAGGGCACGCACGTGCTGCTCGACGCGTTCGGGCACCGCGCCCGCATGGACTTCAGCTTCACGGGCGGCCATTACCTGCGCGACGCACTGGCCGCCGTGGCCGCGTTCGTAGAGCTCGGCTACCGCCTCGACCAGGCCGCGGAGGGCGCCGCGCAGGTGGCCTTCAGCGACCTGCGCGGCGCCGTCTCCGCGCTGCCGGGCGGCGGCCTGCTCCTCAACGACGCCTACAACGCCAATCCGGTCGCCATGAAGGCTGCCGTCGACCATCTCGCCGGCATCGCCGACGGGCGCCCGATGGTCGCCGTGCTCGGCGATATGTACGAGCTCGGACCTGGAGCGGGTACGTACCATCGCGCCGTCGGCGAGCACTGCGCCGCCCGCGGCGTGCGCCTGGTGGCCGTCGGCGACCTCGCGCGCGACTATCTCATCGGCGCGCCCGGCGAGTGCTGGTTCCCTACCGTCGACGAGTGTCTCGCGGCGCTTCCCGAGACCGTCCCTGCCGGCAGCGCCGTCCTGGTCAAGGCCTCGCGCCTCATGCGCATGGAGCGCGTGGCCGAGGCGCTTGCCGCAGAGGGAGCGCCTCGTGCTTAGGGCCATGGGCGCCAGCGTGCTGGCCATGGTGCTGGTCCTGGTCATCGGGCCGTGGTTCATCCGCTGGCTGCGCCTCAACGAGTTCGGCCAGAACATCCGCGAGGAGGGACCCGCGGCCCACAAGACAAAGGAAGGCACGCCGACCATGGGCGGCGTGCTCATCTGGTTCGCCGTCCTCATTCCGTATCTCATCTTCAGCCGCTTCTCGGTCGCGTCGCTGACCGTGTTCATCGCCGCGATCGGGAACGCGATGATCGGGTTCTCCGACGACTGGATCAAGATCGTCCGCAAGCGGTCGCTCGGCCTCTCCGCGCGCTACAAGCTCCTGCTGCAACTGCTGCTCTCGCTGTTCATCGGGTTCGTGGCGCTGCACTTCGTCGGCGTGACGACCTCGGTCGACGTGCCCTTCACTTCGTATCAGCTGGAGCTCGGCAGCATCGGGTTCTACGCGCTGATCTTCCTGACGCTCGCCGGCTTCTCCAACGCCGTGAACCTCACCGACGGCCTCGACGGGCTCGCGGCCGGCGCGTCCGCCATCGTGCTCGTCGCCATGGCAGGCATCGCGTTCATCATCGGACGCAACACCAGCGACCCCGGCATCACCGACCTCATGGTCATCGCCGGCTGCGTCGGTGGAGCGGCGCTGGGGTTCCTCTGGTACAACACGTTCCCGGCCGACGTCTTCATGGGAGACACCGGCTCGCTGGGTCTCGGCGGCGCGATCGCCGGCATGGCGGTGATGACCCGCACCGAGCTCGTGCTGGTGATCATCGGCGGGCTGTTCGTGATCGAGGCCGGCTCGGTTGCAGCCCAGGTCATCTCCTTCAAGCTCTTCCACCGCCGCGTGCTGCTCATGGCGCCGCTGCACCACCACTTCGAGCTCAAAGCGTGGTCCGAGACCAAGATCATCGTACGCTTCTGGATCATTGCTGCAATCTTCGCCGGCGCCGGGTTCGCGGCGTACTACGCGACCTTCTGAGGGGGGGGCGATGGAGCTCTCCGATGTGCGCTGTCTCGCCGTGCTCGGCCTGCGCCGGAGCGGCAGGCCCGCGGCGCTGCTGGCGCGCCGGGAGCTGCCGGCGGCGCGCATCGTCGCTCTCGATGAGGGCGCGCCACCCGACGACGACACCGTGGAGGTGCTCGAGGCCGCCGGCATCCGGGTCCTGACGGGACCGGCGGCCGTGCTGCCCGAGGCCGCCGGGCTGCTGGTCAAGAGTCCCGGCGTCCCCGACTCGAGCGCCGCGGTCCAGGAGTCGTTGCGCCGCGGTGTCCCGCTGTGGAGCGAGGTCGAGTTCGCCTGCCGCTTCCTTCCCAACCCCGTGGTCGGCATCACCGGTACCAACGGCAAGACCACGACCACCGAGCTGACGGGGGCCATCTACCGGGACGGCAGACTGCCGGTCGCGGTGGGCGGCAACATCGGGCACGCGCTCGCGGCGATGCCCGGTGCGATCTCCCCCGACGCGGTGGTCGTGGCCGAGCTCTCCAGCTTCCAGCTCGAGCACATCGAGCGCTTCCGGCCGGCCGTGGCCGTCCTGCTCAACCTGACCGAGGATCACCTCGACCGGCACGGCACCTACCGCGCCTACGTGGACGCCAAGCTGCGCATCTTCGAGAACCAGGAGCCGCGCGACGCCGCGCTCCTGTGCGCCGACGACGACGGGATCCTTGCCGAGCTGGCCGCCGGCCGTCTGCGTGGGCACGGCCGCAGGGGCTGGTTCTCGGCCCAGCCCGGCCTCACCGAGGGACCCGACGGGGAGATGCTGGTCGCGGGTGTCGGCTCGGACGACGTCCTGTGGCTGAGCGTCCGCGGCGAGCTCCGGCGCCTCTGCCGCCGCGACGAGCTCTCGCTGCGCGGCGACCACAACCTGCTCAACTCGCTGGCCGCGGCGGCCGCCGCCTGCGCCGCCGGCGCCCCCGTCTCCGCGGCGGCGGCCACGCTGCGCAGCTTCGAAGGCGTGCCGCATCGCCTCCAGGTCGGCGGCGGCGTCGAGGGCGTCACCTACGTCAACGACTCCAAGGCCACCAACGTGGACGCGACGCTCAAGGCGCTCACCGCCTACTCGGGCGGCGTGCATCTCATCCTGGGCGGCTACGACAAGGGCGCGGAGTACGACGAGCTGGCCGCCGCGACCGAAGGACGGGTGCTCGAGGTGCTGCTCATCGGCGCGACGGCTCCGCAGCTCGAGGCGGCCTTCGCCGCCCGGGCCGCCGCGGTCGGGTCGCGCGCCACTCCCTACGTCCGCTGCGGCGACCTCGAGACCGCCGTCAAGACCGCCGCCGCGGCGGCCTCGCCCGGAGACATCGTGCTCCTCAGCCCCGCCTGCGCGAGCTGGGATCAGTACAGGGACTATGAGCAGCGCGGCGAACAATTCCTCAGGCTGGTGCGCGAGCTGAAAGCAAGGAGCTGAGGCCACGTGAGGTCTTCCGGGCGCGGGGCCGAGCACGTCGATCTTGACCACCTCGACTGGATCGAGGACGCCCCGCGGCGCACGCGATCAGGCGACCGTAGGGCCTCGGAGCGGCGGAGCGCGCCGGGCCGGGCGCCGGCCCAGGAACGTCGCGCCTCCGAACGTCGATCGGGAGAGCGCCGCGGTCCCGCGGGCGCCTCGAAGAGCGCCTCCGCGGGCGCCGCCCCCTCCAAGAGAAGTCCGGAGCGTCGCTCGCCTGCCGGCCGCGCGGCCCCTCGCCGCGCGGCGAAGCCGCCGGTCCCCGTCCTCGGGCCCGGCGTCGTCGAGCGCCGGGCGCTGATGCTCGTCACCTTCCTGCTCGTCGTGTACGGCCTCGTCATGGCCTACAGCGCTTCGGCCGCCCAGGCCTACTTCGAGCACGGCAGCAGCTTCTACATGTTCGGCCGCCAGGTGGCTTGGGTGTGCATCGGCGTAGGAGCGATGTATGTGCTCTCGCGCGTCGACTACGCCTGGTTCCGCAAGGCCGCCGTGCCGCTCGCGGGGCTCGCCCTCGCCGGCCTCCTGCTCGTCCTCGTGCCCGGCATCGGCAGCGTCATCAACGGCGCCCGCCGCTGGATCTATCTCGGTGGTCAGGGCCTCCAGCCCAGCGAGTTCGCCAAGCTCGCCGCGGTCGTGCTCGTGGCGGCGCTCATCGTGAAGCGGCCGCAGGAAGTCCTGAATCTCAAAGGCTTCCTGCGGCTGGTCGGCATCGGCATCGTGCCGGCCGCGGCCCTCATCATGCTCGAGCCTGACCTGGGCACGACGCTCGTGCTCGTGACCGCCGTCGTGGCTGTACTCGTCGCCGGCGGCGCCCCGCTGCGCTATCTCTTCGGGCTCATCGCCGTCGGATTTTTCGCGGTCCTCGCGCTGATCGCCGTGGAGCCGTACAGGCTCGAGCGCCTTGTCACCTTCCTCGATCCCTGGAAGGACCCGCAGGGCAGCGGCTTCCAGGCGACGCAGTCGCTGATCTCCATCGCCTCGGGGCGGGTCTTCGGCGTCGGCCTCGGCAACTCGGTGCAGAAGTTCGGGTTCCTGCCCGAGCAGACCACCGACATGATCACGGGCATCATCGGCGAAGAGCTCGGACTCATCGGTCTGCTCGTGCTGCTGGCGCTGTACGCCGCGCTTGCCTGGGCGTGTTTTCGCATCGCCCTCAACTGCAAGGACCTGTTCGGCAAGCTGCTCGCGACCGGCATCACGGCGATCATCATCGGCCAGGCGTGCATCAACGTGGGCGCCGCCCTCGGTCTGCTGCCGCTGACCGGCGTGCCGCTGCCGCTGGTCTCGCTGGGAGGAACCAGCATGCTGGTGGTTCTCGCCGGCCTCGGGATCGTACTCAACATCGCCACCAATCGAAGGAGTCACATTGCCGTCAGCGCTCAGCGGCGCGACCGTTCTGCTGGCAGCAGGGGGGACCGGAGGTCACCTCCAGCCGGCGCTCGCCGTCGCGGCTGAGGCGCAGGCCCGGGGCGCGCGCGTCGTCGTCGTGACGACGCCGTCCCAGGTCGAGCGCGTCCGCGAGCAGTACACGACCTACGCGCTCGAGCTCAAGGGGTTCGAGCGGCGCGTCGACGTCCGCGCCTACGCGCGCACGTTCAAGCTGCTGGGCGCCGCCGTGCCGCACGTCCGGCGAATCCTCAAGGAGGCACGGCCGGACGTGGCCATCGGCGGTGGCGGCTTCGCCAGCGGCCCGGTGGTCGCGGTCGCCGCGGCGAGCGGGGTGCCGGGTCTGGCGCTCGAAGCCGACGCTCATCTCGGCGTGGCCAACCGTCTGCTGAAGCCGTTCGTCCGGCGCTTCTGCCTGAGCTTCCCCATCCCGGGGCTGGAGCCGCCCCGCTACGTCGTGACAGGGCGGCCGCTCAGTCCGGGGCAGCTGGACGCGACGCCGGAGGAGGGGCGCGAGGCCTTCGAGCTGCGCGCCGATCTGCCGGTCGTGCTGGCCTTCGGCGGCAGCCAGGGCGCGCAGAGCATCAACCGAGCCTGCGTCGATGCCTTCGGCGGCAAGGAGCTGGAGTTCCAGCTCGTGCACGTGTGCGGGCCGAGGAACGCGGATGCCGTCCGGCAGGATCTCGAGGAGCGCGGGGAGCGGTTTGAGCGCTACCGCCTGGTGCCCTACACTGACCGCCTGGCCGCCGCCATGGCGGCGGCCGATCTGGTCGTGGCGCGCTCGGGCGGCTCGGTCGCCGAGCTGGTCGCTCTCGGCAAGCCCGCGATCCTGGTGCCGTATCCGTTCGCCACCGCCGACCACCAGCGCAAGAACGCGCAGGAGATGGTCGCCGGCGGCGCCGCGCTCCTGGTGGACGACGCCGAGCTCGACGGCGCGCTGCTGGCGCGCCTGACCGTCGAGCTGCTCGGCGACCGCGAGCGTCTTGCGGCGATGGCGGCGGCGAGCGCGACGCTGGGCAGGCCGGATGCCGCGCAGCGGGTGGCCGACCAGATCGAAGACGTCCTGACGAGAAGACGGCGAAGGTGAGGGGCTCGATGAGCGACGACGCGGTGAGAGACTTCCCGCAGCCGGTCCACTTCATCGGTATCGGAGGCGCCGGCATGAGCGGCATCGCCGCGGTGCTGGCGGAGCTGGGCGTCGACGTGCGCGGCTCCGATCTCAAGGCCTCACGGTACACCCGGCTTCTGACCGGGGCCGGTGTGCCGGTGACCGTGGGTCACGACGCCGCCAACCTCGGAGACGCCGCCCTCGTCGTCACGTCCACGGCGATCGGCGACGCCAATCCGGAGCTGCGCGCGGCGCGCGCCGCCGGCCTGCCCGTGCTGCGGCGCGCCGAGATGCTCGCCCGCGTCATGGAGCTCCGCCGCGGCATCGCCGTGGCCGGCACCCACGGCAAGACCACGACGTCCTCCATGATCTCCCACGTGCTGCACAAGGCGGGGATGGACCCGACCTTCCTCGTCGGCGGCGAGCTCAACGACATCGGCTCCAACGCCGGTGTGGGGAAGGGCGAGTGGCTCGTGGCCGAGGCCGACGAGAGCGACGGCAGCCTGCTGTTCCTGCGCCCGGAAGTCGCGATCGTGGCGAACGTGGAGCTCGACCACCACGCCAACTACGGCTGTCTGGACGACGTCCACGACGTGTTCCGCCGGTTCGTCGCTCTGCTGCCCGAGGACGGCCTGCTCGTGCTCGTGGCGGACAGCGGCGGGGAGGGGCTTGCCGAGTACACGCCCGCGCGCGTGGTGATCGTGGGCCTCGAGACCGGCGATCTGCGCGCCGACATCGAGCACGTGGACGATCGCGGCAGCGTCTTCATGGTCCGCGACGGGCGCGGCGAGTCTCTCGCGCGCGTCGAGCTCAAGGTGCCCGGCGAGCACAACGTCCTCAACGCCATGACCGCGCTGGCCGTGCTGCGGCACGCCGGCGTGACCCCGGAAGAAGCAGCGCCGCACCTGCTCACGTTCAGCGGCGCCGCCCGCCGCTTCCAGTACATCGGCGAGCACGACGGCGTCCTCGTCGTCGACGACTACGCCCACCACCCCACGGAGATCGCCGCGACGCTCACCGCCGCCATGAAGGGCGGTCACGAGCGCGTGATCGCGATCTTCCAGCCGCACCTGTTCTCGCGCACCCGTTACCTGCAGCGCGAGTTCGGCCGCGCGCTCACGCTCGCCGACGAGGCGATCGTGACCGAGATCTTCGCGGCGCGCGAGGAGCCCGAGCCCGGCGTGAGCGGCAAGCTCATCGTCGATGCTTACCTCGCGGAGCGCCCCGGAGGCCCGGTCTCGTTCCTGCCGCGCCTGAGCGACGTGGTGGCCCGCCTGGCGCCGCGTGTGCGGCCCGGCGACCTCGTGCTCACCCTGGGCGCCGGGGACGTGTTCCACGCCGGCGAACAGCTTCTCGCCACGCTCGAGGGGCAAGGGGAAGAGGCGGCCGGCGCCGAATAGTCAGGGGTACTTCGCAACCCCCGACCGAGGGCCGGCGCCATGACGAGGGCACGCCGGGCGAGCCGCCCGCGATTCCGTCTGCTACCCACCCTGCTGCTCACCCTGGCGATCCTGGGCGTGCCGACGGTGGTGTACGCGTTGGGCCGGAACTCTTCGTCGTTCGACATCGTGCACGTGCGCGTCGCCGGCACGCACCTCATCCGAGACAAGCGCGCCTTGCGTCTGCTCACTCGCGAGTACGCCGGCCACAACCTCTTCACCGTGACGGGCGGCGACGTGCGCAAGACGCTCGCCCCGCTCCGCCTCATTGCCGACGCGACCGTGGACCGCGACTTCCCGGACACCCTCTCCGTGACGGTCACCGAGTACGAGCCGGCGGCCTACGCCCTGGCCGGCGACCGCTGGTACGTCCTCGACGAGAGCGGCTACGTGATCTGCACCGCCGCGGAGGCCGCCGCTCAACTCGGCGCCGCCGGGAAGCCGGCCGCCGGTGCGTCGGCCTCGGCGTCGCCGGAGCCCTCGACGAGCCTCGCGCCGGGCGAGACCGCGACGCCGGAGGCCACCGACGCCGCGGAGACCGGCGACGGCGGATCCAAGACGGCGCGCCTCGTCCATGGCCCCGCGGACGCGCCGTTGCCGCTGCCCCGGCTCGCCGTTTCCGGCAGGGTCCGTGATGGAGTCGTCCTCGACGACAAGGCGACGGCCGAGATGCTCCGTGTGATCAGCGCGCTGCCCGGCTCTCTGCGCCGCAAGCTGGCCACGGTGGAGGACGACGACGGCCAGCTCACTCTGCGTTTCTCCGGCGGCCCGGTCGCCGTCTGGGGTGACGCCGAGCGCACGCTGGCCAAGACCGTGGCCCTGCGCGCGGTGCTGGGTGAGTACGCCGAGGCGGGCAAGACCTGTACCCGACTGGACCTCTCGATCCCCGACCGGACGCTCGCCAAGCCGGTCCTCCAGTGAGGGTGGAGACTCAGTTCAAGCACTGGTCGAGTCGAGGGGCGCGAGTGGTGTCGCGCGGGCCTTGTTTGACACCCCCAAGGGCCGTGGGTATGGTAAATCGACGGTCGGGTCACCAGGTCTCGATGGCCGTGTTCATCAGCAAGGAATCGCTGCAAACAGAGTTGTTTCTTGACGCTTATGCAGAATAAAGCAGCAACACTCAAGCGGGGCTTGAGGGTTCGCCAAGGGTCTCGACGGCGAGTCTCGACCACGACAGGAGGGTCATCACGATGATCGACGCGTCAGCGAACTATCTCGCCGTCATCAAGGTCGTGGGAGTGGGCGGCGGCGGCACCAATGCCGTCAACCGCATGGTCGACGCAGGGCTGCGCGGCGTCGAGTTCATCGCCGTCAACACCGACGCCCAGGCGCTCCAGATGTGCGATGCCGACGTCAAGATCCACATCGGCAGCAAGATCACGCGTGGCCTCGGCGCCGGCGCCAACCCGACCATCGGCTACCAGGCCGCGATGGAGAGCAAGGACGAGCTGCGCGACGCGCTCAAGGGCGCGGACATGATCTTCGTGACCGCCGGCAAGGGTGGCGGCACCGGCACGGGGGCCGCCCCGGTCATCGCCGAGCTGGCCAAGGAGCTCTCGGCGCTCACCGTCGGCGTCGTCACGCGGCCGTTCGCCTTTGAGGGCAAGCGCCGCGCGCGCCAGGCTTCGGACGGCATCCAGAGCCTGCGCGACAAGGTCGACACGCTGATCGTGATCCCGAACGACCGGCTGCTGCAGGTGGTCGAGCGGCGCACCTCCGTGATCGAGGCCTTCAAGGTGGCCGACGACGTGCTGCGCCAGGGCGTGCAGGGCATCACCGACCTCATCACGGTTCCCGGCCTCATCAACCTCGACTTCGCCGACGTGCGCACCATCATGAAGGACGCCGGTTCGGCGCTCATGGGCATCGGTGTGGCCGGCGGCGAGAACCGCGCCGTCGAGGCTGCGCGGGCGGCGGTCAGCTCGCCGCTCCTCGAGGCCAGCGTCGAGGGCGCCCGCGGCATCCTGCTCAACATCACCGGCGGCAACGACCTGGGGCTGTTCGAGATCAATGAGGCGGCCGAGATCATCAGCAGCGCCGCCGACGCCGACTGCAACATCATCTTCGGCGCCGTCATCGACCCGTCGCTGGGCGACGAGGTTCGCGTGACCGTGATCGCGACCGGTTTCGACCGGCCGGTGTCCGGTGAGCAGCCGGCCAGGCAGGAGACTCAAGAACGGGAGCCCAAGGGAACGCCGCTGTTCGCGGAGGAGTCCAAGCCCTCCTTCGACGTGGACGACGACGTCCTCGACATCCCGAGCTTCCTGCGCGACCACTGAACCCACACGTGCGATCAAGCGTCTCTCCGCGTGCGCAAGTTGCGGCGCCCCAGTGCGTCCGGTACGCTCTACCGCCTGACGGCCCAGACAGGGCCGCAGGCTGCGTGAACATGTGAAAAAGCACCGAAACCTCATCATCCTCGTCGTGATGGCCGCCCTCGTGGCGGTCTCGCTGTACTACATCATCCCTCCGAGCGTGAAGACGCGCCTGGGCCTCGACCTCCAAGGGGGTCTCGAGGTGGTGTACACGGCGAAGACCGCCGACGGCAAGGTGCCGACCAAGACGCAGCTCGAGCAGACCGTCGGCATCCTCGACCGTCGCGTGAACGGCCTCGGCGTCACCGAGTCCCAGATCCAGACGCAAGGCGCCGACCAGGTCGCCATCGCGTTGCCGGGCATCACCGATGCCGAGCAGGCTCTCTCCGTGATCGGGAAGACCGCCCAGCTCGAGTTCTTCAAGGACGATCCCGCGTCGCGTCTGGTCGGCCCCGTCGAGAGCAAGGAAGCCGCGCTCGAGGAGCTTCGTGGCCAGGGCGTCTCCAAGGAGGAGATCGCGCAACTCGAGGCTGAAGGGACGACGCAGGACCACTCCCTGATCGAGCAGCAGGCAGACACCGTGAACGACATCCCCGAGGCCTGGTACGTCTACAAGCGCCCGCCGGCCATGACCGGCGACGCGGTGAAGAGCGCGCGCACGGGCTTCGACCAGGCCGGCAGGCCCAACGTGCTCATCGACTTCACCAGCGAAGGCAGCAAGCAGTTCCAGGAGATCACGCGGGATCTGTACCGCACCGGCCTCCTCAAGCAGACGCCGCAGACCTTCGCGATCGTGCTCGACAATGTGATGGAGTCGGACCCGATGATCGACTACACGGATCCGCAGCTGAGCAACGGCATCAGCGACAGCGCTGAGATCAGCGGCGGCAACATGACGGTCCAGGAAGCCAAGGACCTCGCCTTCGTGCTCAACACCGGCGCGCTGCCGGTCAAGCTCGAGACGGCGTACCAGCAGCAGGTGTCCGCGACGCTCGGCAAGGACTCGCTGGACCAGGCCCTCGTGGCCGGCGCCGCCGGCCTGCTCCTGGTCCTGGTCTACATGCTCCTCTTCTATCGCTTCCTCGGGCTCGTCGCCGACCTCGCGCTCATCGTCTACGGCATCCTGCTCTGGGGGTTGTTCAACGTCATCCCGGTGACGATGACACTGCCCGGCATCGCCGGTCTCATCCTCACCATCGGGGTGGCGGCCGACGCCAACGTCGTCATCTTCGAGCGCATCAAGGAGGAAGTGAGCCACGGCAAGACCGTGCGGTCCGCGGTCAATTCCGGCTACGCGCTCGGCTTCAAGACCATCCTCGACGCGAACATCCTCGTGATGCTCACGGCGGTCGTGCTCTTCATCTTCGCGACGGCGCAGCCCAAGGGCTTCGCCGTGACGCTGATCCTCGGCGTCATCGTCAGCATGTTCACCGCAGTCCTCTTCACCAGGGCGATCCTGGGCGTGCTGGCCGGATTCGCTTTCTTCAACCGGCCGTCGCTCATGGGCGTGTCGCCGTCCCAGATCCAGGCGGCCAAGGCCGCGCAGGTGAGCCTTGCTCGCGCGGGGGGGTCGCGCGGACGCGCCACGACCACCGGCGTCACGGCCGAGCCGGCCACCGAGGGCGTGCCTGCCGGGAGCGACTCCGCGCCCACCCGGCGGCCTGCTCAGCCGGGACGCAAGTCCACCTCGAAAAAGCGGAAGAAGCGGAGGTAGCGCGGTGTCCTTCTTCCGTCGCATCTACCAGTTCGACTACATGGGCCACAAGCTCTGGTGGTTCGCCCTTTCGGGCATCATCATCGCCGTCGGCCTGGTCAGCCTCGCCGTCAACGGCCTGCAATTCGGGCTGGAGTTCCAGGAGGGGACGCGCATCACCGTCGCCTTCGAGACCCCGCCTGCCCTGGCCGACCTGCGGGCCGCGGTCGCCGAGGCCGGGTATCCCAACGCCCAGATCCAGCAGACGGCGAACGTCTCCGGCTCCGGGGTCGAGGGCTTCCAACTCCAGACGCCGATGCTCTCCGCCGAGCAGCAGACCGAGCTTCGGGCGACGCTCGACGAGCAGTTCCCTATCGAGAATTCCGCGGGCAAGCTGGTCTGGGGCGTCGAGACGGTGAGCGCCTCGTTCGGCAAGCAGGTGGCGAGCTCTTCGCTCAAAGCGGTGGGCATCGCCCTGTTGCTCATCCTGGCCTACGTCACGTTCCGCTTCCAGTGGAAGTACGCGGTGGGTGCGATCGCCGCCGAGGTCCATGACCTCCTGATCGTCATCGGCATCTACTCGCTCACCGGAAGAGAGGTGACGACCGCCACGATCGCGGCGGTCCTCACCATCATGGGCTACTCGCTCTACGACACGGTCATCATCTTCGACCGCATCCGGGAGAACGAGCCCAAGCTTGGCCGCATGCCGTACGCCGACATGGTCAACGAGTCTCTCTGGGAAACGCTGACGCGATCGCTCAACACCTCGTTCATGAGCCTGCTGCCCGTCGTGTGCCTGTTCTTCTTCGGCGGCGAGACGCTCAAGGACTTCGCCTTCGCTCTCCTCGTGGGCATCATCTCGGGCGCCTACTCCACGATCTTCATCGCGAGCCCGGTGCTCACGGTGCTCAAGGAGCGTGAGCCCCGGTACAAGAAGCTCAAGGCCGCGGCTCGCGCCGAGCAGGCCTGAAGCGAGCCCGCGCCCCCGGCCCACCGGCTCGCCGACACCCTGAGCCCAGCGAACACCTTCGAGCGCCGGCTTAGGCTGTCTCGAGGCCTGGTTGAGGGTAGCGTCACATCGTTCAGGCTTGCGGAGAGCCTGACCCGCCAACCTCCCGAACCTCCCACAGCGACGCTTTACATCGTTGCGACGCTGACCTAGCGTCGCTGGCGCGTCCCGCTCGGGGGCGTGCTCGTGTCCACCGCTCAGCCGGGCCGGCTGCCGTGCCTGCGTCGACTCCGCTGTCTCGCCGCCAGGAGGGAGCGCCGTGAGGACTCGTGGGATCCAGCAGCCAGAGGTTGCCGCCAGGGCGAGGTTTCGTGTGGCGGCGGGCGGAGGGGACGGCCGGCCCCCTGTCGTGGCGCTGGAAGGCGAGTTCGACCTGGACACGGTGCCCGAGATCGACCGCTTTCTGCGGCGAGCACTGGGGCCGCTCTATCAGCAGGACAACAACCTGATCATCGACCTGGCGCGGACCACGTTCATCGACTCCAGCTTCATCGGGTTCCTGGTGCGGCTGGCGGCGGCGCAGCGCGCCAAGCGGCGCGAACTGCTGCTCGTGCGGCCGTGCGGCCAGGTAAGACGGGTGTTCGCCATCGTCGGGCTGCCCAACGTGGTGCCGGTGTTCGATAGCACTGAGGCGGCCGTGGACAGTCTGCTGAGCGGACGGGGACCGGTCATCCCGCCGGCGTTCAGAGCGGCAGAGGCGTAGGGACGCGGTCGGGAACCGGGGCCGCGGCTGACGACCGGCGAAGCCGGCGGACCGCGGCGCGCTTGTCCTTCAGTGCGTCAACTGGCGCGCCGCACGGAGACGATCTCATCGCCCACGTGCCGCGATTCCATGACACGGGCCTGGAAGGCCTTCATCCGGCAGGCGTCGCTGCAATACTTCTTGGCGGGGTTGGTCGTGGTGAACTCGCGGCCACACTGCTCGAACGCGCAGTGTCGTGTGATCTCTTCACGCTGCGTCGCCTTGCGCGTGGTCCTGTGGAAGTCCTCCTGCCACGCGCCGCCGTGCAGTGCGCACACGCCGGATGGGTTGTACGCGGATAGCCGAGTGCCGCAGCCGTCCATCATACAGACCCGCCCCGCTCCATATGTCTTTGTCTTCAGCATGGCATTGGCCACTTCGTGGAGCCTGTTGCCGCGAAGCGCTCTCGTGCTGCGCAACTCCATCTCTTTGCCCCCGGCAGCCGCCCCGTGACCCATCGGCGACCGCCTTCTGGTGGTCTGTCGGTGTCCGTCACGCTCGGTCGGACTCCGCCTTGAGAGCCTCGCCCCGGCTGGGGAAGATCCCGAAGATGCGGTCGAGGCCGGTGATCTCGAAGATCCTGATGATGTTCTCGTCGGTGCAGACGATGTCGAGGTTGCCGTTGCGCGGCCGCACACGTTTCGCCCCGCTGACGAGCACTCCCAGAGCCGTCGAGTCGATGAACGTGACCCCGGACAGGTCGACGATCACCCGCTTCGCGCCTCCCTCGATGCCGTTGACAAGCACCTCCTTGAACTCCGGCGCGGAGTAGATGTCGATCTCGCCCTCGAGGATCACGACCCCGACCTCGTCGGTGGTGGCCTCGTAAGCGACGCGGAACTGCGGCTTGTCCTCCATACGCGCCTCCTCCCCGCCAGGTGACATTGCACAGCCTGATCGGCCCCGACTGCTGTGCCCCGTTAGTTTCCGCGAGGGGGTGCCGCTAAACCCGGGATCGGCGCTCTGCCGACCCTCGCGCGCGAGTGTCAGCGCCCGTCGGGCGCCGTAGGGAGGAGGGTCTCCGCGGTCGCGTTGCCGCGGATCGCGTAGGAGGCGATCATGCGGTCGGTGACCCATTCCACCGGGCAGAGGTCGTCCGTCCACGGGGTCGCCGCCGGTGCTGCCTCGCGCAGGTCGTCGGCGAAGAGGCTGGTGATGGAGAGGAGGTCGCTGGGGGCCGCCGCCAGGCGGGCGGTCATGACCGCCCGCGGGAGCGGCCTTGTGAGGCCCACCACGAATTGGTTGAAGCGCAGCGCCTGCCACGTCACGACCTGCGGGAATTCGGCGCGGAGCGTGCCGGCGATTGCGTCGGCGAGTCGGTGGTCGCCGGGCACCGTGGACACGTTGAGGGCGACGATCCCGCCGGGCGCGAGCCTCTGCCGGCAGAGCCGGAAGAACTCGCGCGTCGCGAGGTAGAAGGGCACGTACGGCTGCCGGTACGCATCGATGAGGATCAGGTCGTAGCGCGCGTCCGTCTCGGCGAGGAACGGGCGCGCGTCCGCCGTGTGGACGGTGAGGCGCGGATTGTCACCCAGGCCGAACCAGCGCCGCCCCGCGGCGGTGACGGCAGGGTCGATCTCGACTCCGTCTATCCGCGCCTCCGGATAGTAGACGCCGTACGCTCGGGCCGTCGTGCCGGCGGCGTTGCCAAGCGTGGCAACCCGCGCCGCCGGCCGGCCCAGCAGTGGCGGCGCGGTGAGGAACATGTCCCACTCGCCGCCGGTCAGCACCGTGTCACGGCGCCAGACCGAGTGGATGGCGTAGCCCTCGTTCAGGTAGAGGTACCGCGCCGGCCCCGACTGCACTACCTGGATGAACTGGTAGAGCGACTCCTCCTCGTGGAGGAGGCCCGGCTGCGCCTTGACGACTCCCGCCGGCACCGCCAGCAGGGCGGCGAGGACGGCGGCGACCGCGATCCCGGCAGCGAGCCGGCGCCCCGCGAGCAGCGGGACGGCCGAGGCCGCGATGATGAGCGCCGCTCCGATGAGCGTCCGCTGCGTGCCGATGAGCGGGATCGTGATGAGGGCCGGCACGAAGGTGCCGATGAGGCTGCCGGCCGTCGAGAGCGCGAAGATCCGGCCGGCCACGCGGCCGGCGTCCTCCACACCGGTCGCGGCCAGGCGGATCGCGAACGGGGTCACCATCCCCAGCAGCACGACCGGCGGGGCGAACAGCGCCAGTGACGCGACGAACGAGCCGACGACCGCGCCTGTCGACAGCGTGTCGATCCCTTTGATCGAAAGATCGAGGAACGGCCGCGCCACGAAGGGGATCGCGGCCACCCAGACCGCGGCCGCGAGCACGATCGTCGCCAGGAGTTGCGGCGACGGGCGTCGGTCGGCGAGCCGGCCGCCGAGCCAGTAGCCGAGAGAGAGGGAGGCGAGGATCAGGCCGATGATGTTCGCCCACACCACCGTCGACGAGCCGTAATACGGGGCGAGCAGCCGCGAGGCGCACATCTCCGTCGCCATCGAGCCGATGCCGGCGAGGAAGACGAGGACGGAGAGCGCGAGCGGATGTACTTGCCTGGTCACCGCGCGAGTCTAGCCGAGCGCTTCGCGGGGTGCACGACGAGCAGGCGCGGTGCAGGCCGGATCGGGGCGCGAATCGGGGCGCGGAGGAGGAGTGAAGAGGGAAGGAAGGTGGTGGAGGTAAGCGGGCTCGAACCGCTGACCTTCTGGCTGCCAGCCAGACGCTCTCCCAGCTGAGCTATACCCCCACCGATGGGGCGCCGACCGAGCCGACGCGCTCGAAAGTGTAGCATACCCGCTCACTCCGGCAACCTGCTGCGCCTCATGTAGAATCAGCCGCTGGAGCCTGTGCCGCCTCCGGCCGCCGGCCCCATCAGCCGCGAGAGAGGACTTCATGGACCGACGCTACGACCCGCACGCCATCGAGGAGAAGTGGCAGCGCATCTGGAAAGAGCGCGACGCCTACCGTACGCCCGACGAGAGCGACAAACCCAAGTTCTACGCCCTCGACTTCTTCCCGTATCCGTCCGGCGACGGGCTCAGCGTCGGTCACTGCCGCAACTACGTCCCCACCGACGCGGTGTCGCGCTTCAAGCGCATGCAGGGGTACAACGTCCTGCACCCCATGGGCTGGGATGCCTTCGGCCTGCCGGCGGAGAACTACGCCATCAAGATGGGCGTCCACCCGCGAGTGACGACCGAGCGCAACATCGCCAACTACCACCGGCAGATGGACATGATCGCTCTCTCGTTCGACTGGTCGCGCGAGGTCACGAGTTGCTTCCCCGACTACTACCGCTGGACGCAGTGGTTCTTCCTGCTGCTGTACGAGCGCGGTCTGGCGTATCAGGCGACGGGGCAGCAGTGGTGGTGCCCGAGTTGCCTGACGATCCTCGCCAACGAGCAGGTCGAGCAGGGCAAGTGCTGGCGCTGCGGCAGCGACGTGACGAAGAAGGGCCTCGAGCAGTGGTACCTTCGCATCACCGACTACGCGCAGCGGCTGCTTGACGACCTCGGGACCATCGACTGGCCCGAGCAGATCAAGCTCATGCAGACCAACTGGATCGGGCGCAGCGAGGGCGCCGAGGTCGACTTCGGGCTGCAGGGCCGCGAGGACACGCTCACCGTGTTCACGACGCGCCCCGACACGCTGTTCGGCGCCACCTACATGGTGCTGGCGCCGGAGCACCCGCTGGTCGACGAGCTGACGGCGCCGGAGAAGCGGGACGCCGTCCTCGCCTACCAGGACCAGGCGCGTCGCCAGAGCGAGATCGAGCGCCTGAGCACAGAGAAGGAGAAGACCGGCGTCTTCACCGGCGCGTACGCCGTGAACCCGGTGAACGACGCGCCGGTCCCCATCTGGATCAGCGACTACGTGCTCATGGGCTACGGCACCGGCGCCATCATGGCGGTGCCGGCCCACGACGAGCGCGACTTCCAGTTCGCGACGCTGTTCGAGATCCCGATCGTCGAGGTGATCGCCCCGAAGAGCGGCGCGCAGGGCACCCTGACAGAGGCGTACACCGGCGACGGCGTCATGGTGAACTCAGGCCGGTTCGACGGCATGGCGGCTCCCGGCGAGGCGTTCGAGGCCGTCGTCGAGTGGCTCGGCGAGCGCGGCGCCGCCCGCAAGAAGGTCAACTTCAAGCTCAGGGACTGGCTGATCAGCCGCCAGCGCTACTGGGGCGCGCCGATCCCGATCGTCCACTGCGAGAAATGCGGCGCCGTGCCGGTGCCAAAGGACCAGCTGCCCGTACTCCTGCCCGACCTCGAAGACTTCCACCCCACGGACGACGGCCGCTCACCGCTCGCCCGGGTGGAGGACTGGGTGCACACGACCTGCCCGAGTTGCGATGGTCCGGCGCACCGCGAGACCGACACCATGGACACCTTCGCCTGCTCCAGCTGGTATCACTTCCGCTATGCCTCGCCGCACGACGAGACGGCTCCGTTCGACCGGGACAGGGTCGAGTATTGGCTGCCGGTCGACCTGTACGTCGGCGGCGCCGAGCACGCGGTCATGCACCTGCTGTACGCGCGCTTCTTCTGCAAGGTCGCTCAGGACGCCGGCTACGTCAGCTTCGGCGAGCCGTACGCGCGCCTGCGCAACCAGGGCATGATCCAGGCCGAGGACGGCCAGAAGATGAGCAAGAGCAAGGGCAACGTGGTGACGCCGGACAGCGTGGTCGAGAAGTACGGCGCCGACGCGCTGCGGGTGTACGAGCTGTTCATCGCGCCGTTCGAGCAGAGCGTGGCGTGGAGCGACCGGGGCGTGCAGGGCACCTACCGCTTCTTGGGGCGCTTCTGGAACCTCGTGAACGAGGTCGTGGAAGCGCAGGGGAGCGGGGTTGCGGCGGGCGAGGCCGAGGCCGAGAAGGGCCGCAACGTCCTGCGCACGCTCAACAAGACCATCCGCAAGGTCACGCGCGACATGGACACCTTCCGCTTCAACACGGCCGTGTCGGCGCTCATGGAGTTGCAGAACGAGGTCCTCGACGTGTGGACCGGCGCGCGCGGTGCGCTGACGCTGGCGCAGTGGCGCGAAGTCGTCACCGTGATGACGCAACTGGTCGCGCCGATGGCGCCGCACGTTGCGTCAGAGGTGTGGGTGCTGCTGGGCCACGGCGAGAACGTGCTGGACGCGCCGTGGCCTGTCTGGGACGAGGAGCTCGCCGCCGACGAGGTCGTGACGGTCGTCGTCCAGGTGAACGGCAAGCTGCGCGACCGCCTCGAGGTGCCCGTCGACGCGGAGAAGGACGATGTGCTCGCCATGGCGCGCGCGGCGGAGAACGCCGCGCGCTTCCTCGAGGGCAAGCAGGTCGTCAAGGAGGTCTTCGTCCCGGGCAAGCTCGTCAACTTCGTGATTCGCTAGGTCGGCCGGAACCGCCGCGGCGGCCGGCCGACCCCGAGGGCCTTCTCAGCCCAGTGCCGGGGGCGCTCAGCCCAGCGCGGCCCTGAGGTTCTCGAGGGCCGCGGCTTCGTCTTCGTTGACGCCCTTGGCTGCCTCGGCCGTCGTCTGCGCGACCCCGAGGATGAAGCTCCTGAAGGCCGCGAGATCCTCGGGCGCCTTGGCAGCGACGATCCCCGCCGCTTCTCTCACGCGCGCCGCGACTTCACCGGACACGTCGGCCATGTCGTGCGAAACGGCCTTGTCGCGTCCCATCTTGATGTCGCCCGCGAGGTCGTGGATGAGCGGGCTGGCCGTGTCGGATTTGGCCGCGGCCATGAACTTCGCGGCCGCGGTGGCCTCCTTGAACGCGTCCCAGAACCCGTGGTCGGCCATCGAGAGGTACGCCATGGTGTCGGTCACCGCCCACTGGAGCGAGTGCCACTCGTCCTCGGTGAACATCGACTTGGTCGCCATGCTGCCTCCTCGCCTCTCGGCATCCGTGGGGTGTGCGCACGACGATACCCCAGCGCCGGTCACCCGGTGAAATCGCCCCTCGGGGGCGATGTGGCATCAGGTGCTCTGCCGTAGCCTCACTCGCGACGGGCGCCGGACGCGCCCCCGGCGCCCGTCACTCCTCCTCAGCGATTGCGGCGCCGGAGGTGTGCCGTGCAGCTCTCGCGACGCCAGATCATCGCCTACGTCGTCGTCGCCGCGGTGGTCGTCGCGGTCGGCGTGCGCTACGTGGTACTGCCCAGAGAGACCGGCCCGTCCGAGGCGCAGGCCGTCGTCCTGGCTCCGGTGGCCGCTTCGCCGTCGGCGGCCGCGGCGGAGGCGGCGAGCCCGGCTGCCTCGCCGACGCCCGACGTCATGGTGTACGTGTGTGGCGCCGTGCGCACGCCGGGCGTGGTACGGCTCCCCGCCGGCGCGCGCGTCACGGACGCGCTCGAGCTGGCCGGCGGGCCCACCGCCAAGGCGGAGCTGGCCGCCGTCAACCTGGCCGCCCAGGTCGCGGACGGCCAGCAGGTCGTGGTGCCGGAACGGGGCGCGGCGGTGGCCTCCACGCCGTCGTCCTCCGGATCGTCGTCGACCGGCGCTCTGGGGGTCACGCCGGCGGCCGGCGGCTCGGTTTCCGGCGCGCTCATCAACATCAACACGGCCTCACTCGAGGAGCTCGACGCGCTCGACGGCGTCGGGCCGTCCACCGCCCAGAAGATCATCGACTACCGCACCGAGAACGGCGGCTTCAAGACCGTGGACGAGATCCAGGAGGTCCCCGGGATCGGGGACGTCAAGTTCGCGGCACTGAAAGACTCCATCACCGTCTGAGGCGGCGTCGTGCGACTGCCCGCGCCTCCTCACCTGCTGCTCGGCGGGTACTGCGCGGGGTTGTGCCTCGTGCTCGCCTGGCGGCCGCCGCTCGCGTTGCCGGCCGCGGTCGCCGCGCTGGCCGCCG
>CAIYOD010000039.1 GCA_903927755.1 uncultured Thermoleophilia bacterium
GCCGCTCCGGCGGCCGCCGCCCTCCCTGGGCGCCGCCGCGTCCCCGGGGCGCCCGGGAGCCGCGCCCTCTGCGCGTGGAGCCCTCATTCGTCGATCATCGGCGCGCCGGCCTCGTCGGCCTCCGCACGCCCGACCGCCTCGAGGCGCTCGGAGCGCGTCATGTCTTGGTGCCCCTCGTGCTCGCCCAGCCGCCTGCCGGTCATCAGCGCGGGGATGATGGCGATGAGCGCCGCCAGCGCCGCCGCGTAGAAGGGCCACTGGAAGGAGTCGGCGATGTCGTCGCGGTAGATCCCGGCCACGAGGGTGTTGAGCTTCTTGAACGCCGCCGGCGACGAGCCGGGTGGCTGCGGGGCGCCCTGGAGCGGATCGGTCGTCATCCGGGCCGCGCCGCCGCCGCTGCCGGCCGAGGCCTTGGCGTTCTTGATCAGCGTCGCCGTGTAGGCGCCCTTGAGGGCGGGGGCGGGGACCGTCCTCGCGATCACCGCGACCGACGTCTTCGTCGCCTGCTGCGCGTTCTGCGCCACGGTGTGCGTGAAGATGGCGACGAGCAGGGCCACGCCGACGGTGAAGCCGACCTGCCGCATCGTGTTGAGCGAGCCCGAGCCCACGCCGCGGACCTTCGGCGGCAGTGACGCCATCGACGCGGCCGAGAGGGTCGGCATCGCGAGGCCCATGCCGACGCCGATGAAGGCGACCCGCCACATCACGTCCCAGAGCTGCGTGTCGCCGCCGAGTTGCGCCAGGAGCGCCAGGCCGATGGCGAAGCACGCCGCGCCGGCGGCGGCCGGGAACCGGGGGCCGATGCGGTCGTTCATGCGGCCGGCATTGGGCGCCACGATCAGCGCGAGGATCGGCATGATCGTCATCGCCACGGCGGAGCGCAGTTCCGAGTAGCCGAGCACCGACACGAGGAAGAGGACGAGCATGAGGAACGTCCCGCCCATCGCCAGACCGACGAACATGACCGCGGTGTTGGCGGCGGTGAAGGAGCGGATGCGCAGCAGGCTGACGGGGAACATCGGTGAGGCCGTGGAGGTCTCCCACCACATGAACAGCGGGAAGCTCACGACCGCGACGACGAACAGCGCGATGACGGTGGCCGAGGTCCAGCCCCAGGTGTCGCCCTCGACAAGCGCGAGCGTGAGGCAGAAGAGGCCGGCGCCGGAGATGACCATGCCGGGCAGGTCGATGCCGCCCTCGACCCTTTCCTTGTGCTCGCCTCGCGGGATGATCCGCGCGCAGACGACGACGGCGACGATGCCGATCGGTACGTTGACGAAGAAGATCCACGACCAGTGGCCGTAGGTCACGAGGACGCCGCCGAGCACGGGGCCGACGGCGGCGGCGGCCGTTCCCAGGGCGCCCCAGATGCCGACGGCCGTGCCCTGCTGCCGCTTGGGGAACGCACCCAGCACGATCGCCAGCGAGATGGTGAGCACCGCAGCGCCGCCGAGCCCCTGGCCGGCGCGGAAGGCGATCAGCCACTCGATGTTGGGGGCGAACCCGCAGAGCAGCGAGAAGACGGTGAACGTCACGAGGCCGAAGATGAAGACGCGCTTCTGCCCGTAGCGGTCGGCGACCCTGCCCATGGACAGGAAGAAGACGGCGAGCACGAGGTTGTACGAATTGAGCACCCATGAGGCCTGGCTGAGGGTCGCGTCCAGGTCGGTGATGATCGCCGGCATCGCGATGTTGACGATGGTGACGTCGAGCAGCGCCATGAACATGCCGAAGCTGACGACGATCAGGATCCACCACTTGCGCGGGTGACCCTCATCGGCGGTCGGGGGACCGCCGGGTGCGGCGGGAACGGGGTCGGTCACTGAGAGGTCCTTTCGGGATCTGAGGGGGTCGAGTCCTGCCGCGCCAGCGCGAGGCGGACGAAGGTCTCTTCGAAGGTCGCGGGCACGACGCTCAGGGCGGCAGTGATGCCGCCGGCAGCGAGCGCCGCACGGACGGCGGCCTCGTCGCCGCCGGGGACGCGCAGGTCGCGTCCGACGACGGCCGCGGGGAGGCCGGCCGCGGAGAGCACGGCGAAGGCCTCGTCCCAGCGTTCCGCCCGCACGGCCACGGCGGCGCCGTCGCCGACGATGTCCACCAGGGCGCCCTGGGCGACGACGCGCCCGGCCGCCATGAGGACCAGGCGGTCGCACTCGCCGGCCTCGTCGAGGTGGTGCGTCGTGACGAGGACGCCGGCCCCACCGGCCGCGGCGCGGTGGATCGTGTCCCAGAGCGCCGCGCGGGCGCCGAGGCCGACGCCGGACGTCGGCTCGTCGAGGACGAGCAGTTCCGGCGCGTGGGCGAGGGCGGCGGCAAACGCGAGGCGCCGCCGCAGCCCGAGCGGCAGGTCGCGGACGAGCGTGCCGGAGGCGGCTGCGAGGTCGGGCTCGAGATCGGGGGCCGCCGAGCCGAACGCCTCCGCCGAGAACGAGAGGTTCTCGGCGACGGTGAGGTCCTGCCAGAGCCCGAGGCCCTGCGGCACGTAGCCGAGCCGCTCGCGCGTTGCTCGTGAGGGCGGGCGGCCGAACAGCAGGACCCGCCCGGACGTCGGCCGCAGCAGACCGAGGAGCAGCCGGATGAGGGTGGTCTTGCCGGCGCCGTTGGCGCCCAGCAGGCCGACCACTTCGCCGGCTCGAACTTCGAGGTCCACTCCGGCGACGGCCGTGACGGCGCCGAACCGGCGCACGGCGCCGTCGGCGACGGCGAGTCGCACGGCGTCGTGGTCGCCGGCGCTGGGTGCGTCCCCCGGTCGGTCCGCTCGCGCCGCGTCGCCGGCTCGCAGGACGGCCGCGGCGTCGCACACGTGGCCGTCCTCCAGCAGCACGACGGTCGCCGCCCTCCTGGCCTCGTCGAGATAGGTCGTGGAGACGACGACCGCGGCCCCGCCGGCGGCCGCCGCGGCGATGAGTCGCCACAGCTCGGCGCTGCTGACCGGGTCGACGCCGGTGGTGGGCTCGTCGAGCACCAGCAGTTCGGGCTCATGCAGCATCGCGAGCGCGAACGCGAGCTTCTGCCGCATGCCGCCGGAGAGCCGCCCCGCGAGCCGCCCGCCGGTGCCTGTGAGGCCGGTCTGCTCCAGCAGGAGTTCGATCCGCGCGTCGCGCTCCGGTCCGGAGATGCCGTAGGCGGCGGCGACGAAGGCGACGTTCTCGTCGACGCTGAGATCGGTGTAGAGACCGGAGGCGCCGGCCACGTAGCCGATCCGGCGCCTGTCGGGCCGGCGCACGCTCCCGGCGGCCGGCCTGACGACGCCGGCGAGCGCGCGCAGCAGCGTCGTCTTGCCGGAGCCGTCGGCGCCGACGACTGCGGTCACGGCGCCGCCGGGCGCCTCGAGGCTCACGCCGTCGAGCGCCGTCCGGGCGCCGTAGCGTACGGTGAGGTCTTGCACGCCCCAGGCGATGGCCGTCCGGGCGCTCACGACACGGTCCCTGCCGCCGTCGTGTCGGCAGACCCGCCGGCGGCCTCGGGGCGGTCCGTGGAGTCGGTACCCTCCGGCCCGCCGGCGGGCGCGAGGTCGCGGCGGAACCGCAGCGTGGAGGCGGTGAAGACGGCGACGGCCATCACCGCCAGGATCACGAGTGGCAACCACAGCGCGTCGATGGGTGTGCCGCGCACCATGACCCCGCGGGCGACCTTGATGAACCAGGTGAGGGGAAGCGCGTAGCCGATCCAGCGCACACCCCAGGGCATCGAATACAGCGGGAAGAACAGGCCGCTCAGCAGGAACTGCGGGACCATGGTGAACACCGCGAGCTGGAGCGCCTGTCCCTGGGTCTGGGAGACGCTGGAGATGAGCACGCCGGTGCCCAGCGTCACGAACAGGAACAGCAGCGCGCCGAGCGCGAAGGTGGCCACGGAGCCGCGGAAGGGGACGTCGAACAGCAGCATACCGGCCACCACGACGATGACCATGTCGAGTGCCGCGATGAGCAGGTAGGGCGCGATCTTGCCGAGGAACACGTCACGCGGCCGGAAGGGCATCACGGCCAGTTGCTCCATCGTGCCGCTCTGACGCTCGCGCACGACGCCGAGGGCGGTCGCCACAGTGCCGACGAACACGAGGATGATGCCGCAGAGGCCCGGGATCATGATGACGGCCGTGCGCAGTTCCGGGTTGTAGAGGACGGAGACCCGGACCGATGGGGAAGAGGCGCCGCCGAGCGCGCTCAGCCCGCCGGGCGCGACGCCGCTCGCGGCGGACGCCTTGAGTTCGGCGAGACTGCGCAGGGCCGCCTGTGCGGCGAAGAGCTCCGTGCCGTCGATGAGGACGGTCGCCGCGCCGTTGCCGGCGGCCGGCGTGACCACGGCGACCACCGCCTCGCCGCGACGCAGTCGGTCCTGTGCCGCCGCTCTGTCCTCGCCGTCGTCCGTCGCCACGACGTCGAAGGTGGCGGGGAGGGCCCCGGCGATCGTCTGCGCCCCGCTGCCGACGACGACGGTGGGGACGTCCTGGATGTCGAAGCTGGCCGCATAGCCGAACACGACGAGGAACAGGAACGGCAGCAGGAACAGCATCGCCAGCGTGCGTCGGTCCCGGCGCAATTCCCTGAACTCCTTGACCGCGATGGCCCGCACGGTGATCTCCTTCTGCTCGGGGTGTGTGCATCGACGTATTCAACGCTTGTTGATTTCATCACGCGTTGAAGCTCTCGTCAAGGACGAGCCGGCGTCGATGTCTCCGGAGGGTTCAGCGCTCATCAGGGCGTCTCTCACCTTCGACAAGACGTCGAGGGTCACGGAAGTCTGCCGAATCCTTCTTGACAAGCGACGGTCTCTTCCGAAGAGGCAAGAATAGCGACGATTTCTCTTCCGAATCAGGCACGTCGTCGTCGATGCGACGAATCCTTTGCTTGAGCCGTGCCCTGCTGAGTGCTAGGTTTCCACCCTGCCCTGCTTCGTCGAGCCTGACACTGGCGCGGCCGGGACCAGAAGCGAGTGTCCTCTGCTCGCCTCTCGAGGAGGCGTACTGCACCACTGCCACCCGATACGTCGTCTGGCGCTGGCTGCCCTGGTGGCCGTAGGGATCACGACGAGCATGGTCTGCCTGACTGCCGCGCCAGCGAGCGCGCGCACGGGGGAACTGCAGGAGAACCGCGCCAAGGCGACCGCGCTGGCGACCGAGATCTCTTCGCTCGATGGACAGATCGGTTCCGCCGTCACCCGCTACTCTCGCGCCACCCGGTCGCTCGAGGCGGTCCGCCGGCAACTCAAGGACAACCGCCGCCTCCAGCGCCTCGCCTACAAGGAGCTCGGGCTCGCCCGCGCTGCGTTGGCCGCCCGAGCCAGGTCGATGTACAAGCACGACGACGTCAGCCCGATGGACGCGATGTTCGGCGCCGCGGACCTGGGCGACCTCGTCACGCAGCTCACGATGCTGCGGACCATCGCCCGCTGCGACCGGGACGTCGTGCGGACCATCGAGACGACCAAGCGTGAGCTCGCCGACCGGACGGAGACGCTGGCCGCCGACGAGCGCATGGCGGAGAAGCTCGTCGGCACGTGCAAGAGCGAGCTGGCCACGATCCGCGCGAGGCTCGCCGAGCGGCGCGTCGCCCTGACGGGCGTGCGCTCGGACATCCGCACCCTGGCCGCCGCCGCCGCGAAGGCCTCACCCGATCCCAAGCCGACCGTCGAGCCGCCGCAGCAGGGGGGCGGCGGCGACGACGGTTCGGGCCCGTGGTGGTCGCTCATCCAGAGTGCGGCCGCCAGTAACGGTGTCAACGCGCGAGGCATGTATCGCCTCATGATGATCGAGTCCGGCGGTTCCGCCAGCATCGTGGGCCCGGGCGGCTACTACGGCCTCTTCCAGTACGCCCCCACCACCTGGAAGGGCAGCTGGAACCCATGGCGGTCGTCGAACGTCACGGACGGCGCGGCGCAGATCAAGGCCACCGCCCTCGCCCTTCGCCAGGGGTATGGCCACGCGTGGTGGGACCCCTCCTACACCTGGGCCTTCCAGGGCGACTGAGCGCAGCGGCGGCAGTCGAGGCTGCGTCGTCCGGTGAGCAACACGAGACCAGTTCCGCCTCCTCCTGCGTCGTCCGTCCGGATCCCCGCAGACCCGCGCTTTCTGGGTTGACGTACCGTCGGCATCCGTTAGACTTCGTTCGGTTGTGCTCGAAAGTGCTCGGATTCGTTTGATGCATGAGCACTGGAACGGACCTCTCCGCCCTGGCGGGCGGAACGGCCGGGCGCCGTGGGATGCGAACAGTTGGAGCCTCCGGCGCAGGATGCGAACAGCGGGCAGTGAAGCGCCCGGCTGGCAGGTCTCTTCAAGCCGTCCGGAAGCGCGCCGGACGGCTGCGCAGCCCCCTCCGACCGCGCGCTTCCTCCCAGCCTCCAGCCACAGTCGCCGCCGGCGTACTTCAAAACGACTTTGTGTTCGATTTCGCATGCATCCGACGCTTGACACTGAGATGGGCGCGTTTAAGATGTGTTCGACTTTGTTCGGTCTTGCCGGACCGACAGGGGCTACGTACTGGGGGAACCGCCGTGTCGCCAGAAGTCCCGGAAGTCCACGAGATGATCCCCGCGGAGCGTCGCGCCCGCATCGTCGACCTGGTCAAGGAACGACGGGCGGTGAGGGTGTCGTCGCTCAGTGAAGACCTGGGCGTCTCGGGGATGACCATCCGCAGGGACCTCGAGCGTCTCGAGGTCGAGGGAGTCCTCGTGCGTACGCACGGCGGAGCGGTGCTCAAGCGGCACATGGCGGAGGAGACTCTCTACGTGGAGCGCGAGAGCGCCAGCGCCGAGGAGAAGCGGCGCATCGCCGCGGCCGCGGCCGGCCTCATCGAGCCGGGAGAGACCATCTTCCTCAGCTCAGGGACCACGGCCGCACAGGTCATCCGCCACATCGACCCATCTCTCGAGGCGCGCATCGTGACGCACAACGTCGGCGCGATCCAGGAGGCCCGGGGTCTGCGCGTCGAGGTCGTCCTCGCCGGAGGCCTCTACCGGCCGCGCTCGAACGCGGTCAGCGGGCCCCTTGCGCTCGAGCACATCGCCCGCTTCCACGCCGGCAAGATGTTCATCGGCGTCGACGGGTTCGACCTCGAAGAAGGGCTGACGACGCCTACGATGGGGATGGCCGGCGTCGAGCGCGCCATGATCGCGCAGACGCGCGGCGAGGTCATCGCGCTGGCCGACGCTTCCAAGATCGGCGTGGTCGCCGACGTCGTCATCTGCGGCCTCGACCAGGTCGACACGGTCCTGGTGGACGACGGAGCCGACGAGCACGTGCGCGCGGAGCTCTCGCGATTGGGACTGCGATGCGTCGTGGTCTGAGTGGGTCGCGTGTCACGGCAGTGAACGACGGAAGAAGCGAGGTCGCGTGGACGTAGCCAGGGCGAACGAGCTCTACGAGATTGCGGACCGGCTGGCGGCTGAATCCCAGACTCTCCGAGATGCGCTGCAGGTCGAGTTCCTCAGCGGCCAACTGGCCGAGGTGGTGTCGAGCGACTACGACCTCGGCGAGGTGCTCCGGGTCGAGCAGATCTTCGGCGGCTACGTGAACCTGAGCTTCGCCGTGGTAGTGGCGACACCGGAGGGTGAGCGTCGCTTCTTCGTGCGCAAGTACAAGGGGTCGACAAGCGAGCGCGACGTGTGCTTCGAGCACGCGCTGGTGAACCACCTCAGCGACAAGGGCTTCACCATCGCCGCGCGCGTGTACCCCGACCATCGCGGCGAGACCTGCGTCCGGCGGCAGGAGCTTCTGAACGGCGAACGTGTCACCCGCCTGTTCGCCGTCTACCAGATGCTCGAGGGCGAGGACAAGTACACCTGGATCTCGAACCGGCTGACCGACGAGGAGTACGACGACTCGGCGCGCGTGCTGGCGCAGTTCCACTCCCTCGGCAGCGACTTCGATCCCGGCGACCTTGCCCGCGAGCAGCCCCCGATCATGCAGATGGTGCGTGACCTGCCGGGCCAGTTCCGCGCGTTCGCCGCGCAGTCCCGCGGCACGGCCTTCGACGAGCGCTTCCTGGAGGCGCTGCCGCGCGTGCTGGCGCTCCTCGAGCAGGGCGCCGCGATCGAGCCGCGGCTGCACGGCTTGCCCCGGGTGCCGGTGCACTGCGACTACCACCCCGGCAACCTCAAGTACCGCGACGAAGAGGCCGTCGCCCTCTTCGACTTCGACTGGTCGAAGGTCGACTACAGGCTGTTCGACGTCGCCGAGGGCATCGCGTACTTCTGCAGCTCCTGGGAGGGCGCGGACGACGGCGAGGTCAGGCTGGACAAGGCGGCCCGCTTCGTGCGCGCCTACCAGGACGAGGCCGCGAAGTTCGCCGTCCCCGGCCCGTTGGGGTCGGATGAGCTGGCCCTGCTGCCCCGCATGGTAGCCAACGCCAATCTCTACGTCCTCAACTGGGACCTGGCGGCGTACTACGAGGACGCCGGCGTGAGCGTCGACGAGTACCTCGTGTACCTCGATCACCAGCTCCAGTTCATGGAGTACATCGAAGACCACCAGCACGAGCTCGCACAGATCGCAGAGGAGGCATGACCGCATGAGGTTCGTCGAGCTGCTCACAGAAGCTGAGGTCCGCCGCACGCATGAGGCCTCGCTCGAGGTCCTCGAGACGGTGGGCGTCCTCGCCCACTTCGCGCCCGCGCGCGAGGTCTTCAAGAAGCACGGCTGCACGGTGGACGACGAGACCGGACTCGTGCGCTTCCCGGCCGAGGTCGTCGAGAAGTACCGCAGGATGGCGCCGCCGAGCTTCACGTTCCGCGGCCGCGATCCGCAGTACGACCGCACCATCCCGGACGACGGTCCTATCGTCGTCACCGGCTCGTCGGCGCCCAACGTGGTCGACCCCGTCACCGGCGTCGAGCGCCGCGCCACCTCCACCGACATCGCCAACATCGCGCACCTGATCAATGAGCTGCCCGGGTTCGACGTGTTCAGCATCTCCACGCTGGCCGATGACGCACCGGAGGGGCAGTTCAGTCTCAGCCGGTTCTATCCGGCGCTCAAGAACTGCCTCAAGCCGGTGCGCAGCAACACGCCCAACATGGACGACCTGCGCCAGGTGATCGAGCTCGGCGAGCTCATCGCCGGGGGCAAGGAGGCCTACGCCGCGCGGCCGTGCATCAACCACCACTACTGCCCGATGGTGAGCCCGCTCACCATGGACGTGGACTCCACCGAAGCCGTCATGTGGCTCACCGAGCGCGGCCTGCCGGTCTACACGACCGTCGTGCCCAACGCGGGGCTCACCTCTCCGATGACGCTCATGGGCACCCTGGTCGTCGGCAATGCCGAGTTCCTCGCCATCACCGTGTTCCAGCAGATGGTCAAGGAAGGCACGCCGGTCATCTACGCCAGCCTCCCGACGGTCGCGGACATGCGCACCGGCGCCTACGCGCCCGGCGCCATCGAGACCGGCATCCTGCTCGCCGCGCAGGCGCAGCTGGCGCACTTCTACGGCGTGCCCTCCGGCGGCTACATCGGCCTCACCAATTCGCACTCCAACGACGCCCAGTCGGGCTTCGAGACCGGCATGAACACGGTGCTCGGCGTGTCGGCCGGCGCCACGCTGCTCAACATGGGCGGCCTCTTCAGCTCGCTCATGGCCTTCGACTTCGCCAAGGCGGTCGTGGACAACGAGATAGCCCTCATGGACAAGCGCGCCTATCGGGGCCTCGAGTTCAGCGAGGAGAACCTCGCGCTCGACGAGATCGCCGCGGTCGGCCCCGGCGGCAGCTACATGAGCCGCAAACACACCAAGTCGCGCATGAAGACCACGGCCGTCCTGCCCAAGCTGGCCGCCCGCGACATGCGCCAGCAGTGGGAGGACGCGGGCCGGCCGACGATCAACGATCGCGCCCTCGCCGAGGCGCGCCGCATCCTGTCGCAGCCCAACGAGGCCGTGTGGGACGCAGAGTTGGATGCGAAGATCAGAGAGCATTTCGCCGGCCTCGTCGCCGGCGACGCGACACCGCTGGAGGGCTGAGACGACGAGCTGAAACCGAGTACTCACGCGTGGATCGGCCGCCGGAGGGCGGCCGCGCAACGTTCAACCGGACCAAGGGGTGCATTCCATGGCGGACGCAGACCACTTCGACAAGCTCAAGCAGTCGATCATCGACCAGGACGAGGACCAGGTCCTCGCCGCCGTCAACGCCGCGCTGGACGACGGCGTCGAGGCCAAGGCAATCATCGACCAGGGCCTGCTGCCGGGCCTCAACGTGATCGGCGAGCAGTTCGAGTGCGAGGACATCTTCCTCCCCGAGCTCATGCAGGCGGCCCTCGCCTTCCAGGCGGCGATGGTGATCCTCGAGCCGAAGATCAAGGAGCAGGGCGCGGCAGGTGAGAAGAAGGGCAAGATCGTCCTCGGCACGGTCAAGGGCGACCTCCACTCGATCGGCAAGAACATCCTCAAGCTCCTCTACGAGACCTCCGGCTTCGAGGTGTGGGACCTGGGCATCGACGTCGACCTGTTCCAGTTCGTCGACAAGGCCAAGGAAGTCGACGCCGACATCATCGCCATGTCGGCTCTGCTCACCACGACGCTGATCGGGCAGAGGGACGTCATCGAGGCGCTCAAGGACCAGGGCCAGCGCGACAACTTCAAGGTCATCATCGGCGGCGGGGCGACCACCAAGGAATGGGCCGACACGATCGGCGCCGACGGCTGGGCGGCCTCCGCGTACGAGGCCGTGACGCTGTCCGCCAAGCTGGTCTCCTGACCGCGCCCCTGACGACCACGACGACTGCGAGGAGCACGACATGATCGACCTTATCGAGGTCTTCGATCGCGCCGAGACCGGCCCGCTCACCTCTGAGACCGACTACTACATGAAGCGCTACGTCCCCAAGCTCGCCGAGGTGATCGCGCGTCACAAGGTGAAGTGGGACAAAGAGACCATCATCAACACCGACGACACGCTGACCGACGGCGTGTTCGAGGCGGCCGTCGACCTCATCGCCGAGGCCGGCGCCTACTGCCCCGAGACCAACCGCGTCATGCAGTTCACGCGTGACGAGATCGTCGTCGCCTCCCAGGAGTGCCCCAAGGCGACCACGTTCGGCGAGCGCCGCGAGCAGAAGGTCATGCGCGGCCGTCGCCCCGACACGACCGATGACCGCCCGTGGGTGCACGTCGGCGGCGGCATCTACACCACGGACGAGCAGGTCTTCGTGGACACCGTCGAGAAGATGGCGTCCTTCAACATCGTCGACTCGGTCAGCGTCCCCTCGATCCTGCACCTGCGCGGCAAGGACTCGCGCGTGCGCTCGCCGCAGGAGATCCTCTCGGCCTGCAAGACCGTGCGCCTCGCGCGTGAGGGCATCCGCCGCTCCGGCCGCGCCGGCCTGCCGATCATCAACGGCATCTCCGCGGCCTCCCAGCCGGCGTCGATGTTCGCCGCCACCTATCCCGAGTTCGGGCTGCGCCCGAGCGACGGCTTCCTGATCGACTTCCTCTCTGAGATGGTCGTCGGGTACGAGGCGCTGCAGAAGGTCGCCTTCTACAACAGCATCAGCGCCAACATCGGCTCCACCTCGACGCCGCTCTTCGGCGGCTACGCGGGCGGCGCCGAGGGCGTGGCCGTCACGGCCACCGCGTACATGATCATGGGCAACCTGATCTTCCGCGGCAGCTACCACTACAACGCCCCGCTGCACAGCAAGCTGCACCTCTCGTCGACCAAGCCGCTGATCTGGGCGATCGCCATGTCCAACGCCGCCATCGGCCGCAACATGCAGTATCCGATGGTCAACCTGCCGTACCTCGGCGGCGGCTCGGGCACCAAGCAGTACCATTACGAAATGGCCTGCTATATGCTCGCGGTTGTGACGTCTGGTGGTAACGTCTTCTCGGGTCACCCTGCAATGGCGGTCCAGTCGGACTCGCTGATCCCGGACGACCACAAGTTCCACGCGGAGATCGGCCTCGCCGCCTCCAACCTCACGCGCGCCGAGGCCGAGCCTCTCGCCCAGAAGCTCTTCCCGCTGTTCGGCGACAAGCTCAAGGATCCGGACAAGGGCCTCACCTTCCAGGAGGTCTACGACATGCAGACCAAGCGGATCGTGAACGCCGAGTACCAGAAGGCCATGGACGAGGTCCGCGAGGAGCTCGCCGGCATGGGTCTCGAGGTCCCCGTTTCGTGAGGTCCAACCTCCCACGTCGTTTCGCCGGCGCCTCCGCCTCCCGTTCCCGGGCGGCGGGGGCGCCGGCACACGCTCGGCGCGCGACTGGCGCCGCTTCAGCAACGCCGACACTCGCGCGGCCGCAGCGCCGCCCGTAAGGAAAGGCAGGACGAATGGGAGAACAGACTCACCTCACCCCTGAGGACATCATCGCCCGGATAGAGGACTGGAACGGCAAGGATGTCCGCTACGAGGAGCTCGGCGGCGGCATCACCAATCACAACTACATCGTGTGGATCGACGGCGGTCCCGAGAACGGTGGCAAGAAGTACGTGATGCGCGTCCCGGGCATCGGCACCGACATGTTCATCGACCGCGACGTCGAGCGTGAATGCATGATCCAGGCCGACAAGGTCGGCGTCGGTCCGGCGGTCGCCTACCAGATCGACCCCGAGGGCGCGCTGATCATCGACTTCGTCGAGGGCCAGGTCATGCACCCCGACACGATCTCCGGTCACCCGGAACGTCTCCAGCAGGTCGTGAAGACGGTCAAGGTGTTCCACGACGGCGCCGTGTTCGGACACAAGATCAAGCTCTTCGACATGCTGCGCAAGTACACGAAGATCGCCCGCGACATCGACGCGCCGATGCCGCCGGAGCTGGAGTCGCTGCTGCTCGCCATGGAGGACATCGAGACGGCGACCGCCCGCAACCCGGTGCCCGACGTCGCCTGTCACAACGACCTCCTGAGCGAGAACTTCATCGTCGACGCCGACGGCAAGATGTGGATCATCGACTGGGAGTACGGCGGCATGACCGACCCCTTCTTCGACCTCGGCGATTTCGTCATGGAGCATCCCTTCACGCGCGAGGAGGAACGGCTCATCGCGGCCACCTACTGCGGCGGCATGGACGAGCGCCTGTTCGGACGCATGATGCTCTACAAGAGCGTGTCCGGCGTGTGGTGGGGCGTGTGGGCGATGATCCAGCACACCGTGTCCAAGATCGACTTCGACTACATGGAGTGGGGGATGGAGCGCATGGCGCGCGCGCAGAGCGTCGTGGATGATCCCGACTACCAGCAGTGGCTGGCGGCACAGTGAAAAGTCGACCCGCGTACGCGGCGAAAGGGGGGACGGCGTGAGGGTAAGGCTCTTTTTCGCCACGGACGTCCATGGTTCGGAGGTCTGTTGGCGCAAGTTCATCAACTCGGCCAAGCACTATGAGGCCGACGTCCTCATCCTCGGTGGGGACATGACCGGCAAGGCGATCGTTCCGATCGTGCAGACCGGTCCCGAGCAGTGGCGCTACCACATGCTCGACATCACGCACGACCTGAACGGCGCGGACGAGCTCGCCAAGGCCGAGCGTCTCGTCAAGGACCACGGCTACTATCCCGTCGCCCTCACGCCCGAGGAGCGCGACGAGTACACGAGCAACGAGGACGCGCTCGAGGAGCTGTTCCACGCCCAGATGCGCAAGACGGTCGAAGAATGGGTCGAGTGGGCCGACGCGAAGCTCGAGGGCAGCGGCATCCAGTGCATCGTCTGCCCGGGCAACGACGACCGCTGGGACATCGACGACATCCTCGCGACCTCCAAGCACATGCAGGTGGGCGAGGGCAACGTCCTCGACCTCCCGGAGGGCTACCAGCTGGCGTCAAGCGGCTGGACCAACCTGACCCCCTGGGACACCCCGCGCGAAGAAGACGAGCCCAAGCTCAAGGAGCGCATCATGGGCATCGTCAAGCAGGCGACCGTGCCGCCCGAGCGCCTCGTGCTCGGACTCCACGCGCCGCCGTACGATACGCAGCTCGACGTGGCCCCGAAGATCGACTGGGAGACGCTCACCGTCCAGGGTCAGGATTCGGCGCACGTCGGTTCCACCGCCGTCAAGGAGGTGATCGAAGAGGTCCAGCCCATCCTGTCGTTGCACGGGCACATCCACGAGAGCCGGGCTGCGGTGCGTATCGGCCGCACGCTCGCCATCAACCCGGGCAGCTCGTACGTCGAAGGCATGGTCGCGGGCTGCGTGGTCGACCTCGATGGCAAGAACAAGCTGAAGCGCTACAGGCTGACGTCCGGGTGAGGGCATCCGGGCAGGCGACGGAGGGTCCCGGGAGCGCGCACCGCGCATGGCCCGGGCAGTCACGATAAAAGGGGGACTTAGCTGATGGCAACTGATGCTGGCAAGCCGGCCGAACAGACACTGTTCGTGCGCAAGGCGAGTGGTCTGGTCAAGGGCTGGTCGTCGATGGACGGGTTCAGGTATTCATTCTTCTCCGTGAACCTATTCCTCGCGATCTGGTCGTTTGCATACGCCACCTTCATCCCGGGTGGCAGCTTGTTCTGGGCGATCGTCATCACCGCCATATTCATGGTGTTCGAGATCATCGTCTACGCGGGATTGATCTCGGCGATGCCGCGCGCAGGTGGCGACTACGTGTGGATGACGCGCATCTTCAACAGCGCGATCGGCTTCGTGATCGCGGCTGTAGGCTGGTGGTTCATCCTCTGGCTCTGGACCCCGATCTACGCCGACATGGGCGTCCAGACGACCATCAAGCCGATCTTCCGCATCCTCGGCCTCAACGGTGCGGCCGACTGGCTCGGCAGCCGTACCGGCATCTTCGTCGCGGCGCTGGTGGTCATCGCCATCGCCTCGATCCTGGTCGCCGTCGGCATGAAGACCTATGCGAACTTCCAGAAGTGGGCCATGTGGATCGGCCTCGCCGGTGTGCTCATCTGCGGCATCCTGCTGCTCGTCACCTCCGGCGACTCGTTCAAGCAGAAGTTCAACGACGCCGCCAACAAGTACTACGGCGGCGACAAGGGCATGCTCAACCTCCAGAAGTACGAGACAGACGCGGATGGCTACTTCGTCTACGACGAGAGCGGTCTTGCCATCAATACCGTGGAAGGCGAGACGTATCCCGACGCGTTCACGCAGATCGAGGCGGTGGGTTCGGGTACCGGCATGCCGACGTCGACCTTCACCGGCGGCTTCAGCTGGGCCACCTGGACGCTCATCCCGTTCATGATGTTCTGGATGGCCTGGGCCAACTGGGGGGCGACGCTGTACGGCGAGGTCCGAGGTGCCAAGGACTTCCGCAAGAACATCTACCAGATGCTCGGTGGTCTGTTCGTGCCGACCGCGATCGCTCTCGCCTTCCTTGGATTGATGACCTGGAAGGTGGGCTACCAGGCCTTCATGGGGACGATGGCGTCGTTCTGGTATTACTCGACGGCGGGCACGAACATCTCGCCGCTCGGCGGCGACTACATCTCGCCGACGGCGATGATCTCCTGGATCGTGCCCAACGCGGCGTTCCAGGTCATCCTCATCGCCGCCATCTCGCTCCTGCTCTTCGGCTGGTTCGGGACGCTGTTCCTCTCGTCGACCCGCATGATCTTCGCCGCGGCGTTCGACCGCATCCTGCCTGAGCGGGCGGCCAAGGTGACCTCCGGCGGCGTGCCGACGGTCGCCCTGCTGCTCATGACGATCCCCTCGATCATCATGGCGGCGCTCTACGCGTACACGCCGATCGATACGGAGAAGGGCGTCACCATCGTCAAGCTCTTCACCTACGACGCGACGGTGGGCATCCTCATCATGTTCCTCGGCTCCGCGCTCGCCTTCATGATCATGCGCTGGCGCGCACGCGGCATCTGGGAGAACAGCGCGCTGCCCAAGAAGGGCATCGCCGGCCTCCCGTGGATGTCGATCATCGCCGCCGTGTACTCGGCGTTCCTGGTGTTCAACCTCTATCTGTTCATCAAGGACGCCCTCTACGGCGTGAACAACTGGAAGTCCGGCGTCTTCATGGGCATCCTGTACGTCGCTGCGCTCATCATCTGGATCATCGCCTGGAGCACGCGCAAGCGTCAGGGCATGGCCCTCGAGACCGTCGCCAAGGAGATCCCGGTCGAGTAGGCCAGGCTCCGGCGATCTGACTACCGACGCCGGCGGCGGCCGCAGAGCCGCCGCCGGCGCCCTCACGAAGCGCACACGCAGACAAGAGAATATGAGGACCCCCGGGACGGCCTGGGACTTCTGATCAGCGACACAGCGGAGGGCCGTAGTGATATGACCAAGATCCTGACGAGAATGGGTGACAACTCGAACGTCGAGTTCACCCGGGACGAGCTCCGCCAGGAGTTCATCGACGGGTCGGAGTTCGCGGCCAAGAAGGCCAAGGTTCCGCCTCTGACCGAGAACGAGATCGACTGGCTGGTCGACGTGTTCGCCGCCCCGACGCGCATCTGGGGCGTGCAGCGCGGCAACGAGGTCGTCATGACCAAGGACGGGTGCGTCAACGCACTGAACTCGTCGCAGATGTCCAGCGGCGTCGTTGCTCCTGTGAACCGCGAGGTCGGCGTGCGACTCTACGAGTCCATGCTCGGCTTCGACTCCATGGAGATCTCGCACAACGACTACTCGGTGAAGCCGCAGCGCTTCCTCAAGAAGCTCGAGATGCTCCACGTCGAGATCCTTCAGGAGACCACGATCCTCCCGTTGCTCTACGGGTTCATGCCGAACCTCGGCCTGTACTTCAAGACCGACGGTCCGTTCGACAACCCCTACGACCTCATGCAGCAGGGCAAGATCAAGGAGTCGCAGGAGACGCAGGAAGCAGCCGGCGCCAAGTGCCTCGAGGACTGCATCGAGATGAGCGACTGCATGGTCGAGATGGGCGCCGACGGCATCGACTACGACACCGTGGCGTCCACCGGCGACGGTGAGTTCGCTGCTGTGCTCAAGAGCACCGAGCACGTCGCCAAGGTGACCGGCATGCCGGTCGAGATCGGCATGTCGACCGAGATGGTGACCGGCATCCACGGCACCATCGAGTACAACGGCAAGCGGCTGGCCGGCATGTGGCCGCATCAGCAGCTGCAGGTGTGCGAGGAGGCCGGCGTCGCGATCTTCGGCCCGGTCAGCACGACCAACACCAAGAAGTCCACGCCGTGGAACCTCGGCAAGGCGCTCGTCTTCGTCAAGTCGTGCACCGACATCGCCAAGGTGCCGATCCACCCGAACGTGGGCATGGGCGTCGGCGGTGTGCCGATGTTCGAGACCCCGGCGGTCGACGTCGTGACCCGCTGCAGCGCGGCCATGATCGAGATCGGCAAGGCAGACGGGTTGTAGGTGGGTACCGGTGACCCCGCCGGCATGCACATGGCGCATCTGTTGGCCTCGTCCATGGGTGGCATCAGGGCAGCGGGAGATCTCGTTGCTCGTATGCAGCTCAACAAGAAGATGAGGATCGACGAAGCCAAGAAGTACGTCGCCGACAAGCTCCACGTGACCCCGATGGATCTCAGTGATCCCTACACGATGCGGCTTCTCAGGGAGGAGCTCGACATCGGTACGATCACGGGTGTCCCCGGCGTGGCCAAGGGCATCGCCGCCAAGGCGCGCATCGCCCAGCTGCTCGACATCGAGATCAACTGCGTCGAGCAGTTCAAGAAGAAGACCGGACTGCACTACTGAGTTCGTGTGGGGGCCGGCC
>CAIYOD010000040.1 GCA_903927755.1 uncultured Thermoleophilia bacterium
CGATCTCCGGCAGACGGTTCGATTCCAGGGTCAGCACGGCCAGCGTGGCGGGGTCGCGATAGTCGATGTCGGCGAAGATGGGCTCGCTGCGGTGGAGGGCTCTGGCCGGCCCCGAGCCCATGGCGAAGTACTTCTTCGAGGTGTCGGTGGCGGGTGCGTTGACCGCCCAGCCGGCGTACTGCGAGGCCATGCACGCCAGCACCGGCTGATGGACGTTGACCTCGACGCCGGGAAGCACCAGGCCATCGAGATCGAGCTGGCGAAGCTGCACGTCCGCCAGCCCGGCAAGGCACACCTCCGCGAACAGGCGGCCGGCTTCGAGTGAGCCGTCGGTCTGGACGCCGGCGTCGACGAGCGTCGCCCCGTTGTCCAGCTCGGACACCGCCACCCCCAAAGGCTCAGCCGCCTCACTCAGCCTCTGGAAGACCGCGTGCGCGCGTTCATTCAGACTGATCACGGATCAGGACCTCCCCACGTCCTCCGCTGTTCATGTCACCGACGTAGAGCCGAAACTCGCCGTCCGGGAGCGCTGAGCTCTCGACGAGGCCCGTCGCCGCGAGGCTCTGCAGGTAGCAGCTCAGAAACACGGGCCGGTAGCTGCAGGCGTAGCGAAACGTAGGCAGCAACTCGGGTGCCTCGCCGAAAGCCACGATGGTGCCGCGCTTCATGCCGGCGCCCGGGCGCCCGCCGAGGCGGCCGCCCACGAACACCGAGCCGGCGAGCATGCCGGCGCCGGCGAACTCGCCGGTGTCGCCGAGCACCACGATGAGCCCGCGCCGCATGCGCCCGCCCACCTCTCGCCCGGCGTTGCCGCCGACGATGATGGTCCCGCCGCGCATGCCGCGCGTCTCGCCCGAGTAGGCGGCGCCGACGAAGTGGCCGGCGTCGCCCTTGACGACGATGCGGCCACCCGACATGTGGGCGCCGACCCAGTCGCCGGCGGCGCCCTCCGCGACGATCTCGCCGCCGCTCATGGAGGCCCCAAGATGAGGTCCCACGTCGCCGGTGACGGTGATGCGGCCGTGGGTCATCCCTTGGCCGATCTTCTTGACCGCCTTGAGATCGCCGCTCACGATCACGTTGTCCGCCCCGTAGCCGTCGACTTCGAAGAGGTCGCCGAGCGTCACCTTGCGACGCCCGTAGTAGGCCGGGAGCTCCGCGATCTCCGTCTGCCCGCAGCCCACGAACCGATCCGGGCAGATGCTGTCCGCCTCCACGGGGATCGAGCTCGATTCCTTACGCGTCAACGTCACGCTGGCGCCGTCGAAAACGAGCGCCGCACACGCTATGCATCCCATTGCCGATCCCTCCTCTTCCGCCCGCGAGGAGCGGCCTGCGGCCTCCTCATGTGCTCACCAAGTCGCGCAGCGCGAAGTGGAACTGCCCCAGCGAGCCGCCGTAGTTGCCCGCCGAGATGCGCGTCACGCCGGGCAGACAGGCGGCGGCGATGCCCACGCGCATGGCCTCCGCGACCGCCGCCTCGCTGAGCCCGTCCACGACGATCTCGAGCACCGCGTTCTCCCCCTCCTTGAGAGAGCTGTCCTCCTGGCCTCTCAAGGTCGGACAATACGGCGTGTTGCTCGACACGTTCTGACCCTTGTAGCGCGACGAGATCTTGCTGCCGCTGCGCACCACGCCGCCGGGAAACGGCATGATGGCGCCCGGCACGGCGCGCATCGCGGCGACCGCAGCGCGCGCCGCGGCCAGCGCCGCAGACAGGCTGCGCGCCATCATGAAGAAGTTGCCACCGCCCACCGCCCGGGCGACGCCGAAGCTCTCCTCCACGACGAACTCGCCGTCCATCACGGGGACGCGCCACAGACGACGGCCGTCCAGCAACTTGCTGCGCTGAAAGCCGTCGCCGAAGTAGCGCAGCTTGCCGCCGATCCTGACCTTCTCGTCGGCGGCGAGGCCGTTGTAGCAGGCCGACGTGGCACACGTCATCACCGCCTGGCCGACGCGCTGCAGCAGCGCGGCTTCCATGTTCTTGCGCGACGTCGTGAACACCAGGGCCGCCACCCCGGGGCGACCGTCGGGGGTCTGCTCGCCGGACGCGAGATCGTTGGTGCCCGCCTCGCAGCCGCAGCCGATGATCGAGGTGGCGAAGCCCGTCGCCGCCTCGGCCGCGGTACGCGCCCAGCCGAGGTCGTCCCCGGTGACGATGAGGCGGGAACCCCACATCCCGAAGGCCTCGGCAAACGTATCCTCTATCTCCACTCCATTGATGTGCATCTGCAGCTAGCTCCTTTCCCAGAAGGGCGCCTGCGGACGCCGCGACAGCGGATGGCGGCGGCGCAGAGACTCAGCTTCACTGACGTACAGGTGATCCAGCACGCTACCGGCCGCGCTGCGCAGACCCATGGCGTCCACGAGGTCGCTCAGGCCGCCGTCACCGGCCAGTCCCTGGCCGAGAAGGGCGGCCCCCTGCGCGGCCTCGCTGCAGACGCTCGCGAAGCCCTCCACGGCGTGCACCGGGGCGAAGCGGCTCAGCGCCTCGACCAGACGGCGGCGCAGCTCGGGCACGCGGATCAGGCGCCCCGACAGCAGGATCTCGCGGGGCGCCTCCAGCAGGATCGCTTCGGCGGCGACACGCTTCGCCACGTCTTCCAGCAACGCCGCGAGGGCGACGGCCGCGCGGGGGTCGCGCGCTGCGGCGGCCACGAGGTCGTCGGGCGAGCAGTCTGGGGTGCCGGCGATCCACGCTGCGCCGCCGCTCGCCAGCACGTCCTTGGGGAAGTCCCTGAGCAGGTAGGCGAGCTCGCCGTCCATGGCGCCCAGGGCACGAAACCCCATGGCGCCGCAGGTGCCGCCCGAGCCGTCGACGATCGCGCCGCGCTCGACGGCGATGACGGCTGTGAAGGCGCCCCCGGCCTCGACCGACACGAAGGACGTCTCGTCGTACGCCACGTCCAGACGACGCGCCTGATCCCACACGGCCAAGGCGACCGCACAGAGCTTGTCGGCGGTGCCCATGTCGATGCGGTTGATCTTGCGGTGCTCCGGGACGGTCGTCAGCTGCACCACGCCGGGCGCCAGGCAGACCGGCAGACCGCTCTCCTTGAGCGCCTCGAGCACACGGCCCATGCCGCCGACGATCGTGCCGCGCGGTCCGTCCGCGGCGTCGGCCAGCAGCAGCAGGTCGAGCTCCTCCGCGCCGACGTCACGGACGTCCGTCCAGGGCAGACCATAGCCGGACGGGCCGACGATCAGGTCCACGGGAGCGGCGGCGCGCAAGACGTCCACCAGCGACCCGGGGTCGTCGCGCACCTCCGCCGTAGGGGAGGTCGCGTCGAGGAACAGCTCGTCGCCGTCGCGGCCGCAGACGTCGAAGCTGACCGTCCCCGGATCGATGCCGATGGCGCGCGTCATGAGGCGTCCGCCTCCTGGCCTGTCGGCGCGCTCAGGTAGCCCCAGCGCAGCGGCGATTCTTGCGTGTACTTCTTGCCGAGGCGCACCGCAAGAGCCGCGCGCTCGAGCTCGCCGCCGAGATAGAAGGCGTGGCCCGGATCGGCGACGTGCAGGGCGGCGAAGAGCTCGTGCGGATCGCGGCCCCGCAGAAACGTCTCGCGATTGAAGACGAAGACCCACTCCCGATCGGCAAAGATCCGGTAGTTCTTGTCGCGGACCTTGTGCTGCATGTCGCGCAGCTCCGCCTCCGAGTACGTCTCGAACGGGGGGTCCTTGAGCGCCACGAGGCCGTCGTCGAGACCCTTGGGCAGCACCCTGTTGCGCAGCGCGTAGTGCATCAGCTTGCGCGCCAGGTCGAGCTCGCGCACGGCGCCGCGCGCCCAACTGATGACCTCGGTGGTCAGCACGTAGTCGATGCCCAGCTCGGCGATGACGCCGGCCATCACCGTGTTGATGCCGATGCTGTCGGCGTCGGTGAGCTCGGTGAGATTGCCGAGACCCATGAGCATCTCGGCGTCGGGATACCGGCGGCGCGTCTCGCAGTACCGCTCCAGGGCCGCCGTAAAGCCGAAGCTGAGCGGATCGAGGATGGGATCGATGACGTACGAGGCGCCCAGAGCGTCCACGCTGGCGACGTTGCGCTCCAGCGACTCGAGGCCCTCGCCGAAGTCGGGGATCACGACCACCTTGCAGTGCAGCTGCGGCACGAGCTCCATGTTCTGCGTGTTCACGCTGAGCAGGAGGTCGACCCCCGCCTCGTCGGCCTCGCGGATGGTCTGCAGGTGAAACGTGTCGATGCTGACCGTGAAGCCGCGCTCCTTGAGGCCCGCGACCACCTCGGCGACGCCCGGGAAGGCCTCCATCGGAGGGCAGCCGAGGTCGATGACGTCGGCGCCCGAGGCGCGGTAGTACTCGGCCCGCGCCACGATATCGGCGAAGGGCATGCGGTACGCCTCGACGATCTCCGCGAGTATCTTCGCGTGGTACTCGCCGTAGCCCTCGAGATCGAGCTCCTGCCCGAAGAAGGCGGGCAGATCCTTGAGATCCTTGGGACCGCGGACCACCGGAGCGCCGACCTTGGCGGCGATCGTCGCGAGGTCGCCTCTGCAGAGTCCCGGGATGATGACCTGCCGGTAGCCGCAGTCCTCGGGCAGGCGCCGCGCGATCCACTCCGTGCGCATGAGCGCCGCCACAGAGCCGCTGAGGGCCGCCACGTCGTACTCGAAGTCCAGCTCGAGCTTGCCCAGCGTGCGGCGCAGCGCGTCGGCGGCGAGCCTGCCGGTCACGAACAGCGTATCGGCCACGGCCGGCGCCTCCCCTTATCCCGCGAG
>CAIYOD010000041.1 GCA_903927755.1 uncultured Thermoleophilia bacterium
CGTCGATGGTGGGCTTCTGGCCCCAGAACGTCGGGCTGGCGACCATGCGCACGTAGTCGCCCTTCTTGACCTCGGTGACCTGGAACGGGCCCGTGCCGACGATGGGCGGCTTGTTGCGGTAGCCGGCGCCGGCGAGAGCGGGCTTGACCTTGGACCAGATGTGCTCCGGCAGGATGGGGACCCAGGTGCGCAGGATGTTGGCTTTGGGCTTGCTGCAGCGGAACTCGACGGTGGCGTCGTCGACGGCCACGACCTTGTCGATGAACGTCGTGAGGCTGGAGTAGGCGCCCATCTGATTGTCGATGATGTAGTTGTAGGTGAAGGCGACATCCTTGGCCGTGAACGGCACCCCGTCCTGCCAGGTGACACCCTCGCGCAGATGGAAGGTCCATACCTTGCCGTCAACGGACGTCTCCCACGAAGTGGCGAGGTCGGGGGTGGGCTCGAGGTCGAGACCGTAGCCGACGAGGAAGTCGTAGTTGAGCATCCAGATCTCGTACGACGAGGTCTCGGCGCCGATGAACGGGTTGAGGTTGTCGGGGTCGTTGGTCCAGGCGACGCGCAGCGTGACCCTGTCGGCGGAGGGCGAGGCGCTGGGATCGGCGGCGAGCGCGCCGCCCAGCCCCCACACGAGCCCCGTTCCGAGGACGACGCCAGCCAGCAGAAGAAGGAGCAGTCGCGGTCGGCGGCGGCGGCCAGGCGGCGCAGCGCGGAGCATCACTGAGGCCTCCCCGTCCTACTTGGCCAGGTCGAGCAGAGCCTGGCGGTCCTTGGCGAGCTTGTACTCGGACTCCATCTCGAGGAGGCCGCCGGGGAACCCGACGGCGGGCATGAGGGCGACGAAGTCGTCGGCGTTGAAGGCCTCGGGGTTGTGCACGCCGCTCTTGGGGTCGCCCGGCTTGCTGCCGAGGCTGCCGTTGGCGAGGAGCTCGATGGCGATGACGGGCGTGAAGGCGGTCTGCGCGACGACGACCTGGGTGCCGTACTTGTCCACGCAGTCCTTGTTGTCGGCGACCTGATACAGGTACACCTTGCGCTCCTTGCCGTCCTTCTTGCCGATCACGTAGGTGCCGGCGGCCGTCTTGCCGACGTACTGCTTGCCGATCTCGTTCGGGTCCGGAGCGGCGGCGGCGATGACGTCGCGCGGCGCGACCATGACGTCGCCGACCTTGATCTTCTCGGCCTTGTCGATGTTGATCGAGCGGAAGACGTCCATCGCGGCCATGAACTCGTCGCCGAGCGCGTACTTGAACTCGGCCTTCTTGACGCCCTTGAGCTTGTCGGCGTTGTGGCCGATCTGGACGACCTCCTCGTGCTCCACGTGGCCGACCTCGACCTCGCCGATGCCCTCGGGCAGCCAGAACTTCTCGAGCTCGGCGAAGGGCTCGACGGTGTGGAAGTCGCCGTTCTCGAACACGATCGCCGGGTTGTTGCACTCCTCGATGGTGGTCCAGACGCTGAAGCCGAAGCTGATGCCGGTGGCGCCGGGGATCTCGAGGTTGCTGCCGTCGCGGATGCCGATGTAGTCGACCTCGTCGAAGAGGTGGTCGGCGGCGTAGCGTGCGAAGAAGTCGGCCATGCCGGGCTCGACGCCGAAGCCGGCGAGCGCGTACTTGCCGATGGCCTCGAACTCGGGGCTGAGCGCGTACTCGTCGTCGCCGAGCTTCTTGCCGGTCTTGTGGAACGGATCGGTGGGATGCCACTCGCTGAGCGTCATGGCCGTGTCCAGGTAGTGGACCTTGGCCTTGAGTGCAGCCTGGAGCAGCGGCGGGTTGAAGTTGGGGGCACAGAGGTTCATGAGGATGTCGGCGCCGTGCTTCGCGGCCAGCGCGGCCACGGCGTCGACGTCGCCGGCGTCGACCTGCTCGGCGACGAAGCGCGGGTCCTTGAGGGTGGCGACGAAGTCGGCGGCGCGCTGGCCGTCGTAGTCCGCCATCACCATCTTCTCGAGCCACTCACCCTTGGGATCGCGACGCTTGGCGATCGCGGCGATGGACTGACCGACACCACCGGTACCGACGACGAGTGCCTTCATGAGGTTCCTTCTCCTTGACGTGGCTGGCGCGCGCCGGAAGGCGCGCTACCCGGGAAGGGCCGCACTTGACACTTCAGAGACCCCTCCAGGACATACGATGAAACAGATTGTATAAGCTTTTGCGCCGTTTGCCAACGACAAGTTAGCAACCGTGAAGGTTTGGGCTCCCAGCCGCGAGCGCCTCACAGGGCTCCTCGCCCGGCTCTGGTGGGACCGAGGTGTCGTGTCCGCAAGGCGGCATCGTCTGCGGTGCCGCGCTCGGCCCGTGGCGCCGTGCGCGGCCCCTGCGGACCTTGGCCCCTGGCGGACCTCAGGCGGTCGGAAGGCGCCAGCCGAGCGCCTTCTCCACCGCGTCGCCGAGACGGATCGAATACGTGACGCACTCGGCGCCGGCGGCGTCCCCGACGGCGCGGGCGAGCGCCTCGAGTCCGGCCGGATCACCGGGCCGAAGCGCCTCGAGAGCTCGCGCGATCGGCTCGAGCCGCGGATCAGGCGGCTCCGTCGCGGCCGGCGATGCGCCGGGAGCAGGCGCCTGCGGCGCCTCGCGTTCGGCTCTGTCCGGCCGGCCCACCAGGTCCAGGCCGACGATGCCGTCGCCGATGACGGCGTCGAGCTGCCAGGAGACCGGCGCGCCCGGCGCTGCCGCGAGGCGCGCCACCATCTCCGCAGCGAACGGCGGCCGCAGAGCCTCGGAGATGGCCGCCGCCACGCCCGCCTGGTCGGACGCCAGCACGCGGCCGGCGAACGGCTTGCCGATGAGATCCTGCTCGGACGCTCCCAGCGCCCGGCAGAACGAAGGACTGACGAAGGTCATGAGCGCGTCGCGATCGATCTCGACGACGTAATCGGTCTGCGTGTCGGCCAGCAGCTGCAGGCTCTTGCGCAACCGGCGGACCTCCTCGTGGTCCACCGTCTCCACGTCGGGCCGCGAGATGAACAGCACGTAGGCCATCGCCCGCTGCTCGCCGCGCTCGGCCAACGGGCCCAGCGACACGCGCACCCACACGGAGTCGTCGCCGGAGCCGACGAGGTGCTCCTCGAAGATCTGCTCGCCTTCACGGCGGAAGCCCCGCGCCCTGTCCGGCCACCCAGGCATGACACGTGACCACATCTGGCCGACGATGCCCGGGTCGCCGTTGCCCAGCAGTTGCAGCAGCGGTGCGTTCACGGCGACGGTCTTGCCGGCGTCGGAGACCACGGCCAGCGGCTGCTCGAGCGGCAGGTGTCCGAGGACCTCGAAGATGGTCTCGATGCGCCCGCGCAGCGCGAACGGGAGGTTGGGCGCGAGCCAGAACTCGCCGCCGAGACCCTCAGGCTCCTGCGTCTCGCTCTCCATCAGCATGCTCGCGTAGTCCATCATCCCCTCCTCACCGTCCGCTCCGCCGCCCGTGAGACGGCCCTGTCACAAGAGTCGACTCCGGCAGCGAGGAATGGGATGGGACGACCGTCTAGGGGGTGGTGGGTCGTCTGTCTAGAAGAGCTGAGACGCAGGCTCCGGGACGCCGCGCGTCCGCCTCAGGCCCCGACCTTGTACATGGTGCGCTCGCCGAGAGCGGTCACGACCTTGACGTAGCCGGAGAGCTGCTCGTCCAGCGACGGGTCCCCGGTGTCCACGAGCAGCGGCCCGCCCTCGAGGCTCAGCAGCTTCGTCTGGGTGGCGATGACGATGACGTGGCCGGGGCCGACGCGGCGGAGGACGGCGGGGCTGATCTGCTGGTTGCCCCGCCCGAAGATGTGCCCCTGGCCGCCGATGACAGTCACCACGATGAACGTCTCCGGCGCCTCGGCGACCAGCGCCAGCAGGTCGTGCTCGGTGAGGTCTGCGCCGGCCAGAGCGCCGTCGCGGACCGCGTCCACACCGAGGAGCGTCTTGGGCAGGCCGAGCCGCTCCATCACCGTGCGCGTCGTCGTGCCCGGGCCGAGGATGTACAGGGCGCCCGGGCGCATGCCTGCGACCACCTCGGTAGCGATGTCGTTGAGCGCCCGTTCCTCGCCGGCGACCCCGCCGGCCTTGGCGCTCTGGGTGAGGCCGCGCGCGTACGGGACGGTCAGGTAGCCGTAGAGATGAGCGGACACGCGGTTCTCGCGGAACGCCTCTTCGTCGATGTCCATGACCTCGCCCTCGCGCAGTCGCACGCCGGCGGGGCGCTCGTGCAGGTAGAGCGCGGCCACGTCACCGGCGGCCGCCGGCGTGGTCGCGTACACGGCCGAGTGGATCTTGACGCCCGCCGGCACGCCGATGACCGGCACCCGGTCGCCGACGGCGTTGCAGATGTTGCGCGCCGTGCCGTCGCCGCCGGCGAAGAGGATGAGGTCCACGCCGGCGGCGAGCAGCTGGTGCGCCGCCCGCTCCGTGTCGCCCGACGTCGTCAGCACGAAATCGTCGCAGGCGATGGAGACGGGAGCGCCGCTCCGCTCGAGCTCGCAGAGCACGTAGGAGCGGCGGCCGGCGAACGATCCCAGCACGCGTGGCTCGAATCCGGCGGCGCGCGCCTCTTCTTCGCCCATCTCGCCGGGCCAGGTGAGGACCTCGACGTGCTCACGGACGCGAGAGAGGCGTTCGAGCGCCCGCCGCGCCCGCCGCGGCGCGTCGCGCACGGCGCCTCGCGCGAGCGCTTCGCGCAGAACGTCGGCGCCGTCGCTGCCCTTGAGGCCCACGCGACCGCCGACGCCGGCGACGGGATTGACGATGAGGCCGAGCTTCTTCACGCCGGGGTCACCGCAAGGCCGGACGCCTCAGCGGTGCTTCTTGCCGCCCTTGCGCTGGCGCGACTTGCTGTGCGAGCCGGTCGGACGACCGCCGCCCGACGGGACGGACGAGCCGCTGCGAGAGCCCGAGCGCGCCGAGCCGGCCGCGGCCGCGCGAGAAGTGTTGGGATTCTTCCGCGTGATGACCAGGTAGACGATCATCGCCGGGGCGAGAAAGACGATCACGAGGGAGTTGCCGCCGAACAGGCTCGCCGCCAGAGCGCCGAGGACGGCGATGAAGACGAGCGAGCGGAACATCTTGACGCTGTACGCGGTCATCTTGCGACCGCGCACCCAGAGGTCCGCGGCGTCGAGGAGCATGACGAATGCGGCGACGGCGGCGCACAGGGTGGAGAACGACACCGCCGCCTTCTGCACGCTGTCGAAGGTCGTGCCTGCTCCCGAGATCAGCAGCGCGGTCAGGAACGCCGCCGTGGCGACGAAGATGGTGAGCCCGAGGGCCTGTCCCGCCCGGATGGCGGGCTTCGCGGGCTTCGCGGTTGGCTGTGGCACGCTGCCACCTTTCTTGGCGCCGACGCCGGCCGCGGGACGCGGCCGGCGTCGGCCCATGATACCCGAGCGCGCGGGGGC
>CAIYOD010000042.1 GCA_903927755.1 uncultured Thermoleophilia bacterium
CGCAGATACGCGGCGATGGCGAGGAGCCGCGAGCGCGTGGGGCCGAAGGCGTCTGCCGGTCTGGCGCGTGGCATGGTCAGGCTTCCTGCTCCCCTTGGGCCGAGCCACGATCGTGATCGCACGTCCCGCCCGTCACTTCTTCCAGTACAGCGTCGGGTCGATCTGGTACACCGGGTGCAGGTAGAAACCCCCGGTGGTCTTGGTGCACATCGTCGTCTGGATGGGCTGGTAGCAGGGCACGTACGGCGCCTGGGTCGAGATGTAGTCCTGCATCTCAGAGAACTTGGCGATGCGCGCCTCGGGATCGGTCATCGCCTGCGCTTCGGCGAACATCGTCTCGAGCTCGGGGCTCCACCAGAAGCTCGAGTTCATGCCGCCCTCGACCGCGCTCGCCTTGCTGAACAGCGGCGCGATCCAGTCGCTCGGGTCGGGGAAGTCCATCCACCAGCCGAAGCTGCCGGCGGTGAGTGTGTTGGGCGTGCCCTGCTGCACGTAGAAGCTGTTGTTGCTCATCGTCTTGAGCTGGGCCTTGACGCCCACCGCGGCGAGGTCAGCCTGCACCGACTGCCACAGCTTGGGGTTCGGGTCGACGTTGTCGGTGTAGAGCATGGTCTCGAAGCCGTCGGGGTAGCCGGCGTCGGCGAGCAGCTGCTTGGCCTTGGCGGGATCGTACCCGTAGAAGACCTTGCCCTCCTCGTAGCCCGGCATGCCCTTCGGGTAGAACTGCCAGAGGCTCATCGCCTGGCCGGCCTGGAGCTTGACCAGCTTGTCGCGGTTGATCGCCCAGCTGAGCGCCTGACGGACCTTGACGTCGTCGAAGGGCTTCATCTCCACGTTCATGAACATGTAGCTGATGGCGACCAGTGGCTGGGAGAACACCTGCTCCTTCCACTGCGGGTCGGCCTGCACCCGTGGGATGTCGGCGACCGGGATGCCGTCGCCGAGCACGTCCACTTCGCCGCGCTCGAGCTTGAGCAGCGCGGTCGGCGGGTTGAAGGAGAGCTGATAGTCGATCGTGTCGAGGTACGGCTTGCCCTCTTCCCAGTAGTCCGGGTTGCGCGTGAGCACGATCTCGCGGCCCGGCGTCCACTTCTGGAACACGAACGGGCCGGTGCCGAGCGGGTTGCGGTTGAACTGCTTGCCCCACTTCTCGACCCACTCCTTGGGGACGACGTCGCAGAACTCCATGGTCACCGCGTTGAGGAAGGAGAGGTCCGGGCTCGCGAGCGTGATCTCGACGGTGGTGGCGTCCACCGCCTTGTAGCCGGTGATCTCGTCGGCCTTGCCCTTCATGAACTTGTCGGCGCCGACGACGCCCATGTAGAAGGACGTTGCTGGGGCGCGGGGCTCGCTCATCATGCGCTCGAAGCTGTACTTGAAGTCGGCCGCCGTGACCTCGCGACTGACCGGCGGCTGGAACTTGACGCCCTCCCGCAGCTTGAACGTGTAGACCGTTCCATCGGCGGAGATGCCGCCGTTCTCGGTGCTCGGGACCTCGGTGGCGAGGCAGGGGACGAGCTCCGTGCCGGCCGCGCCCGGCTCGTGCGCGTACTGCAGGAGGCCCTGGTAGATGTCGTGCTCGATCTGCCAGTCGATCACGTTCCAGGCCACGGCGGGGTCGAGACTCGACGGCTCGGTGAGGTACGAGAGCGTGAGCGTCCCGCCCTGCTTGGGCGTGTCGGAGGATGACGGGCTGCTCGATTCCTCGCTGGTGCCGCCGCCGCAGGCGGCGAGCCCCAGCGCAAGGAGCAGGGCGAGCCCGAGGACGACGGCTGCGGTGAGTGCTGCCGGCTTGTGTGAACGACGCGTCATACGTGCCTCCTGATCGTGAACTGCTACCGGCGGCGTTGCTGCGGGTCGAACGCATCGCGCAGCCCGTCGCCGACGAGGTTGAATGCGAGCACCGTGATCATGATCGCGAGACCGGGATAGATCACCAGGTGCGGAGCGGAGAGGTAGTAGGGCTGGCCCTCGCTGATCATCTGACCCCACGAGGGCGTGGGCGGCTGGACGCCGAGGCCGATGTAGCTGAGCGTCGCCTCGAAGAGGATCGTCGTGGCGAGGCCGAGGCTGGTGTACACGAGGATGACCGCCACCAGGTGCGGCAGGATGTGGCGGGAGAGGATGCGCCGGTTGGTGCATCCGGTGAGCCGCGCCGCGTCGACGAACTCCTTCTCGCGGATCGACAGCACCTCGCCGTGGATCACGCGCGTCATCGGCGTCCAGTACACGATGCCGATGACGAGGATCAGGATCCAGATGCTCGGTTTGAGCACACTCACCAGCGCCACGGCCAGCAGGATGATGGGGAAGGCCATCATCACATCCGTCATGCGCATCAGTAAGGTCTCGACCCCCCCGCGGAAGTAGCCGGCGGTGAGCCCGAAGATGACGCCGAGAACCAGGGCGAAGCCGTTGGCGAGGACTCCGACGACGAGGCTGACGCGGGCGCCGTACATGAGGCGACTGAGCAGATCGCGGCCGAGGGTGTCGGTGCCGAGCGGGAACTCGGCGGAGGATCCGACCGGCATGCCCTGCATGGTGAGGCCCTCGTCGTACTGCTTGGTGGGATCGTGAGGAGCGATCCAGGGCGCGAAGACCGCGACCAGGACCAGCAGGATGATGATGACGACGCCGCCCATGGCGAACTTGTCGCGGCGGAAGCGCCGCCAGATCTCACCCCACAGCGAGCGATGCTCGATGAGCAGCGCGTCCGGGCTCCACATGCCGGCGGCGCCGACGGCGGTGGCGATCTCCGAGGCGCCGGACGAGCTCGAGCCGAGCCCGAGGTCGATCTCCGTCTCGGGCTCGAGGCCGTGGATGGTCTTGTGGCTGCCCGGGCCCTCCGGCGGAACGTAGCTCACGCGGCTGCACCACCTTCGGCGACGACCGCGAGGTCGTCCTCGCCGGCGCGGATGTGCGGGTAGTCGGCGCCCGTGATCAGGTGGCAGGCGGCCCAGTGGCCAGGGCGCACCTCGAGGAGCGGCGGGTCCTGCACGTCGCAGAGTCCGTCCTGCGCCGCCGGGCAGCGCGTGTGGAAGTGGCAGCCGCTCGGCGGCTCCACCGGGCTGGGCACGTCGCCGGTGAGCACCACCGGCCGGCGCAACTCCTCGGCCGCAGGGTCGGGGATCGGCACGGCCGAGAGCAGCGCCTGCGTGTATGGGTGCATCGGGTTCTCGTACAGGATCGCGTTCTCGGCCAGTTCGACGACCCGGCCCAGGTACATGACGGCCACCCGGTCGCTGATGTGCCGCACCACGCTGAGGTCGTGCGCGATGAACAGATAGGTGAGGCCGAAGTCCCGCTGCAGTTGCTGCAGCAGGTTGATGATCTGCGCCCTGATCGAGACGTCGAGGGCGCTGATCGGCTCGTCGCAGACGATGAAGTTCGGCTCCACCGCCAGCGCCCGGGCGATGCCGACCCGCTGGCGCTGGCCGCCGCTGAACTCGTGCGGGTAGCGGTTCAGCGTGTTGGGGTTGATGCCCACGGTCTCGAGGAGCTCGCGCACCTTGGCCTTGCGCTCCTTTGCGGAGCCCATCCTGTGGACCAGCAGGGGCTCCCCGATGATGTCGCCGATGGTCATGCGGCTGTTCAGGCTCGCGTAGGGGTCCTGGAAGATCATCTGCATGCGCTTGCGCTGCTCGCGCAGGCGGGTGCCCTTGAGGTGGGCGAGGTCGCCGCCCTCGTACAGGACGCGGCCGGTGGTGGGGCGGATGAGCTGCAGGATGGCGCGGCCGGTCGTGCTCTTGCCGCAGCCGCTCTCCCCGACCAGCCCCAGAGTCTCGCCGCGCAGGACGTCGAAGGTGAGCCCATCGACCGCGTGCACGGCGCCGATCTTGCGCTGGAAGACGATGCCGCTGGTGATGGGGAAGTGGACGCGCAGGTCCTCGACCCTGACCAGGGTGTCGCCGCCGAGGGTGCCGGTGGCGTCGACGGTCGCGCCGCTCATGCCACCGCCTCCGTCTCGCCCGCCCGCAACTGATCGCGATGGAAGCAGGCCGACATGCGGCCCTCGTCGGTAGGCTCCAGCTCGGGCCCGGCCGCCCAGCACTCGTCGGTGGCGAGGAAACACCGCGGCGCGAAGGCACAGCCCGGCGGCAGATGCGCGAGGTCGGGGGGCAGGCCCATGATCGTCTGCAGCGAGTCGGCCCGCGGCTCGTTGAGGCGCGGCACGCTCTTCAGCAGCCCGATGGTGTAGGGATGGTGCGGGCGCGCGAAGAGCGGTTTGGCGGGGCCGCTCTCGACGATGCGCCCCGCGTACATGACGAGGATGCGCTGGCACATGCCGGCCACGACGCCGAGGTCGTGGGTGATGACGATGACGGCCGCCTCGTGCTCCCGCGAGAGACTCTTGAGCAGCCGCAGGATCTGCGCCTGGATGGTCACGTCGAGGGCGGTGGTCGGCTCGTCGGCCAGCAGCAGCTTGGGGTTGCACGAGAGGGCGATGGCGATCATGACGCGCTGGCGCATGCCGCCGCTGAACTGGTGCGGATAGTCCTTGATGCGGTTTGCCGCCTTGGGGATGCCGACCTCGCCGAGCAGTTCGATGGAACGTTTGACGGCGTCGCCGTGGCTGAGGCCGAGATGCACTTCGAGGCCCTCGGTCATCAGGCGCTCGATGCTGAGCACCGGGTTCAGGCTGGTGACCGGGTCCTGGAAGATCATGCTGATGTCGCGGCCGCGGATGGCGCGCAGCTCGGGTTCGGGCAGCGTGAGCAGGTCCTTGCCGAGGAAGTCGATGGCGCCGCTCACGGCGGCGTTGGGCACCATGCCGGTGAGGCCGATGATGGCGTTCGCCGTCACCGACTTGCCGCAGCCCGATTCGCCGACGAGGCCGACCAGCTCGCCCGCCGCGACGTCGAAGCTGACGCGGTTCACGGCGTGGACAGTGCCTTCTTGTGAGGCGAAGTCGACGGTGAGCTCGGTCAGACGGAGAAGGGTGTTTCCGTCAACGCTCATACTCGCGGAGTCTATCGCCACGCCCGGCAACATGCGAGGCTCCAAGATGGCCTGTCCTTTGACTCGCGTACGGCAGGCTGGTAAGCATCCGTCATGCGCAGCGATCCTCTCTCAGCCGCGGACGTCCTTCGCGCCCTCGAACTCTTCGGCCCGCAGGCGCGTCCGTACAACTTCGACGACTGCTTCGACTGCTGGGGCCTGGTGCGGCGGGTCTTCGATCATCTGGACGACGGCTACGAGATGGACGACGAGCTCGGGCCGCCGGGCGATCCGCGTGAGGCCGGCTGGGGTGCCTTCGCCGGGCCGGACGAGCTGGCGCCCGGCGACCTGTTGACGACGCACCCGCACGCGGGCGAGGGCTTCCACACTGCGTTCTACTGCGGCCGCGTGGACGGCCTCGAGCTCGTGTACGACGCGTCGCCGCGAGCGCTCGTCCCGCTGTTCGAGCGGCGCGACGACGGCTGGCGTCACGCCGGCGACCGCGCGATCCACACGCGCTACGCGCGCGCGACCGAGTCCACCGATCGACTGCGCAACGACGGCGGAGCCTACCTGCGTCGCTGGGACGAGCGCCAGGCCTACTACCACCGCGGGCTGCACGCGCGGCTCCTCGCCGGGGGAGCGGGCGAGGCGGCCGGGCGCGACCTGGTCGCGCTGCGCCGCGCCGCCGGGCTTGCGGACCTGCCGTTCTACTGCATCCGGGGCCTTCCGCAAGACGCCGCGGATCGCGAGGTCTACGACAACTTGGCCACTCGCCATCTCGACTACTACGTTCCCGACGGCGCGCCGGTCCCGGACGACGAGTACGAAGCCGTCGTGGAGAGAGGCGAGTCGCCGGGGCGGTCGCGCTCGCCGGCTCCTCGCCTCACCCGCGCGCCGCTCTGGGTCGTCAGGGCAGGACCGGTCGTCGTGGAGTGGGAGTACCCGGGTGCTCCCGCTTCCACCGTAGACGTCGACGGCTGCCGGATCGAGCTCTGGGAGGAGACCTGGGACTGCTGGAAGCACCGGCTGCTGCGCCGCGACCTCGACGAGCCGGTGACCCGGTTCACCGTGCCGGAAGAGCTGCTGCACGAGGACAGCCGGTTCACCGTCGTCGTGTGGGCGCGTGGGCCGGGCGGCTTCTCCGGAACGGCACTGGCGCCGTTCCTCTACCGCCCGGCCCGCGACAACCCGCTGCTGAAGTACGATCCCGTCCGGCCGCAGGACCTCGCGCCGGACGGCGGCGCGTTCCTCCCTGCCGGCGAACCCGTCGATCTGACCTGGTCGATCCGCCAGCCACTGGTCAGCCAGTCGAGCTGGCGTCTCGACGTCTTCGAGGATGCGTTTCTCCTCGACGGCGCCGCGCCGGTGTTCGCCGCGGACGCCAAGGGACCGGCGGCAAGAACGAGCAGGACCACCGTGCCCGGCGAGGTCCTCCGGCCCGGGCACACCTACGCCTGGTACGTCACCGTCGGCGCCGCCGATCGGCGAACGGCCTTCGCCCCGGCCGAGGGCGTCTTCCGTGTCGCCCGGGAAGGATGAGAGCCACGGCATTCGTCTCCACACGCCCCTTCGACCTCCGCACCGCCGCTCCGTTCGGCATCTCCCGCTGGACGCACAGCGACTTCGAGCGTTTCGTGGTCGAACTGCGCGACGGCGACCTGGTGGGGCTGGGAGAGGCCGCGCCGAACGCTCGCTACGGCGAGGACCGCGCGCGCGACATGGACCTGCTGGCCGACCTCGCCCCCGACATCGCCGACCTCGAGGGTCCCGCCGGCGTCGAGATGTTCTGCGAAGGGCTGGCGGCGGCGGGAGTGCCGGCCCTGCGGGCCGGCCTCAGCGCCGCCGCGTGGGACCTCGCCGGCAAGCAGGCCGGCGAGCCCGTCTGGCGGATGCTCGGCCTCGCCCGACCGTCGGTCCGGACCTCGTACACCATCGCCATCGGCGCGCCTGAGGAGATGCTGGCTCAGGCGCGCGCCGCTTCCGCGTTCGGTACGCTCAAGGTCAAGCTCGGGTTCGACGGCGACCTCGATCTGGCGCGCCGTCTCAAGCTCGAACTGCCGGAGACCACGTTCCGGTACGACGCCAACGAAGGCTGGGACCGGGAGCGCGCGGCGTCGGCCCTGGCGGTCCTCGAGGATCTGGGCGCCGAGCTCGTCGAGCAGCCTCTGCCGGCGGCGGACGCCGAAGGCATGGCCTGGCTCAAGGAACGCACACTCATCCCGCTGCTCGCCGACGAGGCGGTGCTGACACTCGGCGACCTCGACGCCGTGGGCGACGCCTACGACGGCATCGTGGTCAAGCTGGCGAAGGCCGGGGGGATCGCGAGCGCCTTCGCCCTCATCTCCGCCTGCACCGAGCTCGGCCTGCGTGTGCTCATCGGCTGCATGGTCGAGTCGAGCCTCGGCATCGCCGCCGCGCTTCAGCTTGCCGGCCTGGCCGACTACGTGGACCTGGACGGCGCGCTGTTGCTGGCCGAGGACCCGTTCACCGGGATCGGGGTGGAGGGCGACCTGCTTGTTGCCTCCGAGGGGCCGGGGCTGGGAGTGCTGCCGGTCGGCTGACGGGCGATCGGCCGACCGGCGCCGGCGCCTGTATCCGTTCGCGGCCGGCCGACCGGCGGGCGCCCATGTCCGTTCGCGCCCAGGCCCGTGGGCGGTGTCGCTCGTAGCACCGCAGTCCTTGCGACTCTGCGCCGTCGGCACTGGCGCCGACAGTGAACGGGACATTCTCTCCGATCACCGGCGCCACGTGTGGAGATGCGATACCGAGCGCGGCACCGCCCGCGGATCTGCATCGAAACGCATACCCGTCCCGCCCAGGCACGCCGCTGCCGTGACGCGTGCGGACGCGCCATCTCTCGGTGGGCCGTGCCGGCTCGGGGCGTCTACGCGGAGCGGCCGCGCGGGCGCTACTCCGCGTCGTCGCCGAGCGCCGCGTAGAGCGCGGCCCCGGTACGCGCGACGGTCTCGAACCCGCCGGAGTCGCGTGTCATCACCACGAGTACGCTTCGCCGGTCGCCGGCGTGCACCAGCGCACAGTCGTGCGCGTAGCGGCTAACGGGCGAGTCGTCGCCGCACTTGCCCGCGTAGCACGCTTCGGGCGGCAGGTAGCGGGCGATGCCGTCGAGGTGTTCCTGCAGTTCCAGGGAGGCGAGGACGCGCTCGCCGACGAGCGGCTCCAGCGCTTTGCCCAGGCAGAGCTTCTCGAGCAGAAGGGCGAGATCGCCGGCCGAGGTGTAGTTGTCGCGGCCGGCCGCCACCGCCTCCTGGTCCATCATCAGTCGCTGCATGCGGGTCTGCTCGAGCCCCAGTTCCTCAGCCAGCTCGTTGACGCGCCCGAGCCCGACGACCTCGGCGATGACGTTGGTAGCGTCGTTGTCGCTCACCACGAGTGAGAGGTGCATGATGTCGGCGAGGCTGAGCTCGGCGGTGTGTCGCAGTCCGCGGAGCACGCCGCTCCCGCCTACACACGAGCCTGGCTCGAAGCGGTAGGGCTGCGCTTCGTCCAGCTCGCCGTCGGCCACCAGGCGCCAGAACGCGGCGGCGAGCAGCACCTTGATGGTGGAGTAGGAGGGAAGCTGTACGTCCTCGTGGGCGCTGAGCGTCCTGCCGGTGCCGAGCTCCCTGGCGACGTACGCGATCATCCTCGGCATCCTATCGGATGAGCAGATTCGTAACCATCGGGTGACGCCCCGATGTCGGGTCAGATCGTCGCGTGCGCCCCCGCGTCCACGTGCACGACCTCGCCCGTGATCGCGCGGCTGAGGTCGCTGAGCAGGAACACGGTGGCGTCGGCGACCTCTTCGGTCGTGACGTTGCGGCGCAGCGGCGTGTGGCTCTCGAGGAGCTCGAGCATGCCGCTGAAGTCCTTGATCGTGCGCGCCGCCACGGTCGCGATGGGGCCTGCGGACACCGCGTTCACGCGGATCCCCTCCGGCCCCAGGTCCGCCGCCAGGTAGCGCACGGTGCTCTCGAGCGAGGCCTTGGCGGGCCCCATGACGTTGTAGTTGGGCACCACGCGCCACGAGCCCGCGTACGTCATGGTGACGATCGCTCCGCCGCCGGTCATGAGGCGGCGCGCCTCGCGGGCGGTCGCGATCAGCGAGTAGGAGCTGATGTCGTTGGCCTGGGCGAACCCGTCCCGGGTGGTCTCGACGAAGTTGCCCTGCAGGTCCTCCGCCGGCGCCCAAGCGATGCTGTGCACGAGGCCGTCGAGTACCGGCATCCGCTCCTGCAGCTCGTCGACCGCGCGCTTCACCGCCGCGTCGCTGCCCACGTCGAGCTCGATCATGGGTGCGCCGCCGAGTTCATCGGCGAGCTGCTCGACGCGCCGCTTCAGGCGCTCGGCCTGATACGTGAGAGCGACGGCGCCGCCGTGGCTCCTCACGGCCTTGGCCACCGCCCACGCGATGGAGCGCGAATTGGCGGCGCCGGTCACGAGGAAGTTCTTGCCGTCCAGCAGCTCGGTCACGGTGCCTCCTGAGGTCGGTCCGGCTTGACGGCGAGCAGCAGGAACTGCCTCGCCCAGTAGTCGCGGAAGACGTACAGCGAAAGCACGAGGCATGCGGCCCTGATCGCCCGGTAGCGCGTGAAGTACGGCTCGACGCGGAGCACGCGCAGGCCGGCGCCCTGCAGCAGCCGGACCATGTCCCGCTTGGCGAACCAGCGCACGTGCGTGCGGTCGAAGAGTCCAGACCCGCGCCGTGGCCACGTCTTGAGCAAGAGCTGCGAGAAGACGTAGACGTTGGAGACGTTGGGCAGCGAGATGACGACGGCGCCGCCCGGGCGCAGACGAGTGACCGCCCGGGCCAGCACTCCCTCGGCGTCGTAGAGGTGCTCCAGCACGTCGCTGGCGAGGATGGCGTCGAAGAGCTCATCGCCCAGGTCCGCCGGGTCGAGCTTGGAGAGGTCGCACTGGACGACGCGATCGAGCCGCTTGCCGGCCTCCCGCGCCGCGCCGTGGTCGAGCTCGACACCCCAGACCTCGCGCGCGCCGGCGCTCTTGAGGAGCGCGCCGTTGTGGCCGCCGCCGCAGCCGAGGTCGAGCACGCGCAGGCCGCGCGGGTCGATCAGCTGCAGGAACGCCGGCTTGGCGTCGCGGAAGTAGCGCCGCGGCGGGGAAACGCCGGGGGAGGCGGGATCCTGATCCATCGCCGCATCATACAGCCCTCTCAGCGGCGGCGATCAGTCGCCTGGCGCGCCCGCTGGCGGGCGGGGAGCATGCGATGACCGGTCAGGGGATCGGCAGGCTGACCGTGTCCGGGTCGGTGCCGGCGGCGAGCTCCCGCACCATGGTCGGCTCGCCGCCATAGGTGTAAGCGACGGTCAGCGGCTTGCCGGGCAGGCCCTGCGCGCTCTTTGTGGCGCCGAGCGATGGGATGGGCTCGGGCGATCCGTCCCCCACCTCCGTGGTGGCCGTTGGGTCGAGCATGAGCAGGTGCAGCCGGCCGCGGTCGGCGGGCTTGCCGTCCACCTCGAGCTCCACCACCTGGGGCGCATCGCCCTTGAAGATCCGGAGTACGGCGAAGCGCTGCAGGGCGCCGGTGGCCTGGCGCGCCCGGGCCAGGACGATGACGGCGAAGCGGTCGAGCTGGTCCGCGATGCGACCGCCGGCCGTCTTCTCGGCCGGGTCGTCCGTCGCGCTCGCGTCGAAGTCCTGGGCGGTCGCGGGCTGGGCGGAGTCGGCGGAGGAGCGCGCCACCTCCGCCGAGGAGCCAGTGTCCGACATCCCGCCTCGATCGACGGTGACGATGCCGACGGCCAGGGCGAGGACGAGCAGCGCCGTGATCGGAGCGACGACGCGCCACCAGCGGCGCTCGCGCCGAGGCTTCGCCACGCTCGCCGGAGGCTCGAAGAACTCGGAGAGGCCGCTCCAGCGCTCGCCGGACAGGTCCGCGTAGCTCTCGTCCGGCGCCGGCACGGCGGCGGCCACCTGGGCGTCGATCAGGGCGACGTCGGCGCGCATGGCAGCCAGCCGCTCGGCGAGCCCGGAGTCATTCCCGGCGGCAGCCAGCAGCTCCGGGTCGTCGTCGAGCCCGAGCGCCAGCGCCAGCAGACGGTCGTCGTCGAAGCCGCCGCCCGGCTGCGATCCGTTCTCGGTGCGTTCGTCAGTCATCGTCCGTCGCCAGTCTCTTCTCAGCTCTCACGTACATAGCCGCTCTCGTCGAGGGCAAGCTTCAGCTTCTTCACGGCGCCGTGAAGGCGCGACTTCACCGTGCCCACGGGGATGTCCTGGGCTTTGGCGATCTCGTCCAGAGGGAGGTCGGCGAAGAACCGCAGCGCCACGCACTCGCGCAGCTCGTCCGGCAGGGTCGCCAGCGCGTCGCGCAGTGCCGGGTCGCCCGGCTCCGACGGCGGGTCGACCGTGGCCTCGGGCGCGATCTGCTGCAGCTTGTCCATCAGGCCGTACTTGGTCTTCCGTCGGCGGCCCTGGTCACGGCCGGTGTTGAGGATGACCCGGTAAAACCACGCGAGGAACACCTCTTCGCGCGGGACGTCGGCCCGGAATACCTTGATGAACACCTCTTGCACGGCGTCGTCGACCTCCTCACAGAACCCCTGGAGGTAGAGGATGCGCCGCACCTGGGGCGCGTACCGCCGGAAGAGCTCGGCGCGCGCCTCGGGCTGCCCCCTTCGCAAGCGGTCCACGAGACCGTGCGGCAGTTCCTCTATTGCCTTCCTCCTGGGTGAGAGACGCTCGTGCCACCGAGCGGGTTCGCCCGCGCCGGACGCCAGAAGTATAGCGCGGCGGCCGGTCTCGAAGGCCGCTCGCGAGGAGACGCCGCCGTCAGGCGAAGCCGAGGCGGCGGACCTCCTCGGACAGCTCGTAGCCGCTCGTCTCGTGCACGCGGCGGACCACTTCCGCCGCGAGCGCCGTGATGTCCTCGGCCGTCGCGCCCGTCTCGGCGACGAGGAAGTTGGCGTGCTTCTCGCTCACGTGCGCGTGCCCGACTCGAAGGCCCTTGAGCCCGGCCTCCTCGATGAGCCGGGCGGCCGGCATCTCCCGTGACGGGTTCTTGAAGTAGCTGCCGCAGCTGGCGTACTCGAGAGGATGCCTGCTCTTGCGCAGGGCCGCGTCGTCGGCGATGCGCTCGAGAAGTTCGTGACGGTGACCGTGATGGAGCTGGAACGAGGCGGAGAGGACCACGATGTCGTGCCGCGACTTGAGCAGCGAGTTCCGGTAGCCGAAGTCCAGGCGGTCCGGCTCGACGACGTGCTCCTTGCCCTCCTCGAGGAGATGGACGTCGAGGAGGCAGTCGCTCACGGACTCGCCGTACGCGCCGGCGTTGCCGACGATCGCGCCGCCCACCGAGCCCGGGATGTTGGCCGCGAACGTGAGGCCGGCGAGCCCTTGGCCGGCGACATCGGCGACGAGGGCGGGCAGTTCCACGCCGGCTTCCGCACGCAGGATGTGGCCGTGCAGCGTGGTGCCCTCGTTGCGGGCGAGCACCGTCAGGCCGGCCACTCCGGCGTCGCCGACGAGGACGTTCGTGCAACGACCGAGAACGGTGACGGGAAGGCCGAGCTCGCGCGCGGTCAGGACGGCGTGGATGAGCACGCCGGTCGTCCCGGCGCGCACCAGGAACTCGGCCGGGCCGCCTACGCCGTAGGCGGTGAACGACGCGAGAGGAACGGCCTCTTCGAGGCCGGGCAGCTCGCGTCGCAGCGTCTCGCGCACCTGAGGGTCGGCAGCTCGATCGGCGGGCGTCGTCATGCCGGCCATCGTAGCAGGCGCGCCGGTGTGCCGCGTCCGGCGCCGGGGAACAACCGGTCGGCGGCACCTTGACAAGCAGCTGCCTCATTCATAAACTCCTAATCCCTAGTGACAAGTAGGAATTCGGCAGATCCGACCTACCCGGAGCGACGTGATCCACCTCTCCACCAAGAGCGAGTACGCGATCAAGGCCCTCGTCCGACTGGCGTTGTCGGACGGCTCGGCGCCGGTGACGGCACGCGACATCGGCGCCTTCACCGGCGTACCGCCCAAATTCCTCGAGCAGGTCATGCACGACCTGCGTCAGGCAGGCCTCGTCGAGAGCCAGCGCGGCAAGGGCGGCGGCTACGTCATCGCCCGCGATCCCGCGGCCGTGAGCTTCGCGGACGTGATCGACCTCATCGACGGCCGGCGCGCCGACCCCCTGGTCGGTCCGGTCGGCGCTCCCGGCTCCAACGGCGGCAAAGGGCGAATGCGCGGCGGCGACCAGGCCGAGGCTCTGGTCGCCCCAGTGTGGCGCGAAGTGCGTGAGTGCACGCGCGCCATCCTCGGCTCGGCGACCATCGCCGATGCCGCCGCCCGGGCCGCCGAGGCCCCCATGTACTACATCTGACAGGAGAAGAGCAGACATGACCGACATCGACGCCGGGGCCACGCAGGGCTTCGAGACCCTCGCCCTGCACGGGGGCCAGGAGCCCGACCCTACGACCAACGCGCGCGCCGTCCCCATCTACCAGACCACGTCGTACACCTTCGACAGCGCCGACCACGCCGCCGACCTCTTCGGCCTGAGAGAGTTCGGCAACATCTACACGCGCATCCAGAACCCGACCAACGACGTGTTCGAGAAACGCGTAGCCGCGCTCGAAGGCGGCGTCGGCGGCCTCGCCTTCAGCTCGGGCAGCGCCGCCGTGACCTTCAGCATCCTCAACATCGCCGGCGCCGGCGACCACGTGGTGAGCGCCAACAGCCTCTACGGCGGCACCTACAACCTCTTCGTGCACACGCTGCCGCGCTTCGGGCTCGACATCGACCTCGTCGACCCCAACGACCCGGAGAACTTCCGCCGCGCCATCAAGCCCGAGACCAAGCTGCTGTACGCCGAGACGGTGGGCAATCCCAAGCTCGACACGCTCGATATCGAGGCCGTGGCGGCGATCGCCCACGAGGCCGGCATCCCGCTGATCGTGGACAACACGATGGCGACGCCGTACCTGATCCGGCCGATCGACCACGGCGCCGACATCGTCGTCCACTCGGCGACCAAGTTCATCGGCGGCCACGGCAGCTCCATCGGCGGAGTCGTCGTGGACGCGGGCAAGTTCGACTGGGCCCAGAACGACAAGTTCCCGGGTCTGGTGGAGCCGGACGCGAGCTACCACGGGCTCAAGTTCTTCGAGGCGCTCGGGCCGATCACGTACATCGTCAAGCTTCGCGTGAGCCTGCTGCGCGACGTGGGCGCGGCGCTTTCGCCGTTCAACGCGTTCCTGTTCCTGCAGGGCCTCGAGACGCTGCACCTGCGTATGGAGCGACACAGCGTCAACGCCTACGGCGTCGCCGAGTTCCTGCAGGACCACCCCAAGGTCACCTGGGTCAGGTACCCCGGCCTTGAGTGCCACACGACGCACGGCCTCGCCTGCAAGTACCACTACCGCGGGCTGTTCGGCGCCATGATCGGGTTCGGGATCGCCGGTGGCCGGGAGGCGGGCCGGCGCTTCGTCGAGAGCACGGAACTGCTCTCGCACGTGGCCAACATCGGCGACGCCAAGTCCCTGGTCATCCACCCTGCGACGACGACCCACTCGCAGCTGACGGCGGAGGAGCAGCTGGCCTCGGGTGTCACCGATGACTTCGTCCGCCTCAGCATCGGCATCGAGACGCTCGAGGACATCATCGCCGATGTCGACCAGGCGCTCGCGAAGGTCTGACGAGCGCGCATCGCGGGCACGGCCGCGGCGGGCGGGGGCGAAGGAGCCTTCGCCCCGCCGCGTTCGCCCGCGATGCGCCTGCGTTCGTTAGAATCATCGCAGCCATGACCGAGAAGAGACCCACAGCCCGCAAGGAGATCGGCGACGTCGCCATGGGGTACGACGACGACGCCGGCAACGCCGGCATCGTTCGCACCAGGAAGGTGACGTTCGACCAGCCCGGCCAGGAGCTCGCTCTCGAGGGCGGCGGCGTGCTGACCCCGTTCACGCTCGCTTACGAGACCTACGGCAAGCTCAGCGAGCGCAAGGACAACGCCGTCCTCGTCACGCACGCACTCTCCGGGGACGCCCATGTGGCCGGCCTGCACAGCGCCAACGACAAGCGCCCGGGCTGGTGGGACATGATGATCGGTCCCGGCAAGGGCCTCGACACCGACAAGTACTTCGTCATCTGCGCCAACGTCATCGGCGGCTGCAGCGGGAGTACCGGGCCGGCCTCGGAGAACCCCGCGACGGGCCGGCCCTACGGCACCGACTTTCCCATCATCACCATCAAGGACATGGTGAACGCGCAGATGCTGTTGCTGGACCACCTCGGGATCGGCAAGCTGCTGGCCGCCGTCGGCGGTTCGATGGGCGGCATGCAGGTCCTCGAGCTGGCGATCTCGCACCCGGACCGCACTCATCTCTGCGTGCCGCTGGCCACGGCGGCGCGTCAGCCCACGATGGCGATCGCCTTCAACGAGGTGGGCCGGCAGGCGATCATGGCCGACCCCAACTGGCACGGCGGCCACTACTACGGCGGCAAGTCGCCGGCCAAGGGACTGAGCGTGGCGCGCATGGTCGGGCACATCACGTATCTGAGCGACGAGGCGATGGAGGAGAAGTTCGGGCGTCGCCTCCAGGACATCCACGACTACACGTTCACGTTCTCCGCCGACTTCGAGGTGGAGAGCTATCTGCGCCATCAGGGGCTGAGCTTCACCAACCGCTTCGACGCCAACACATTGCTCTACATCACGCGGGCGCTGGACTACTTCGACCTCACGCGCCAGCACGGGACGCTGGTCAAGGCCTTCGCCGACGTCAAGGCACGGTTCCTGGTGATGGGCTTCAGCAGCGACTGGCTGCATCCGCCGTATCAGCTGAAGGAGATCGTGAGCGCACTGCGGGCGACGCACAAGCACGTGAGCTACTACGAGGTCGACAGCCACTACGGTCACGACGCCTTCCTGCTCGAGCGCGAGAAGATGGAGGGCATCATCGCCGCGTTCCTGGCGAGCGGCGCCCGGACCTACACGCCGCTCGCGCCTGCGGCCCCGGCCGGCTGACGGCGGACGGAGGAGCGAAGCATGCGCCGCATCGACTACAAGCTGATCGAAGACCTCGTGCCCGACGGCTCGACGGTGCTGGACCTCGCCTGTGGTGACGGCGAGCTGCTCAGCGAGCTCATCATCGAGAAGCATGTTCACGGCAGCGGCGTGGAGATCGATCAGGCCGCGGTGGAGAAGTGCATCGGCCGCGGCCTCTCCGTGTTCCACGGCGACCTCGACGCCGGCCTCGCCGATTTCGACGACCAGTCGCACGACGTCGTGATCTTGAGCCTCAGCCTGCAGCAGCTGCGCCGGCCGCGGATGATCGTGCGGGAGATGGTCCGGGTCGGCCGGCTCGCCATCGTCAGCTTCCCGAACTTCGCCCACTGGGTGCCGCGCTCGCAGCTGGTCCTGCGCGGGCGCATGCCCGTCTCGCGCGACCTGCCGTATCAGTGGTGGGACACGCCGAACATCCACCTCTGCACGATCCAGGACTTCCGCGCGCTGTGCCGCGAGGAGGGCCTGTGCATCGAGCACGAGCAGTACCTGCGCTCCGTGGAGAAGCCTCCGCCGGCGCGGATCGTGGCGCCCAACCTGCTGGCGCGGATCGCCATCTTCGTCGTCACGCGCTGCTAGCTGAGGCGGTCCGCCGCGCTCGGCCGGGGCGCCGATCCGGTCTCACGGCGCCCGGCTTTCGAGGGTCCGAAAACGCGGGTACACTACCCTTACGCTCTGCGTCTCAGAGAACGGCGCGAGCGGCACAAGGAGCGCATCTCGTCACACCACCGAGCACCGGCGTGACGCGCTTCAAGACTAAAAGGAGAAACAAGTGCCTCAGGGTAAAGTCAAGTGGTTCTCGACAGAGAAGGCCTTCGGCTTCATCGAGCAGGAGAACGATAACGACATCTTCGTGCACGTCACCGGCCTTGCCGACGGCGTCACCGCGATCGACAAGGACATGCTCGTCGAGTACGAGGTCGAGCAGGGCCGCAAGGGCCCGCAGGCCACCAACGTGCGGCCCGCGAGCGCGCCGGCCGCGACCGCCGCTCCTGCCGCCGAGGAGGCCGAGGTCGTCGAGGTCGTCGAGGAGGTCGAGGTCGTCGAGATCGTCGAGATCGAGGACGAGGCCGGCGACGTCGAGATCGTGGAGATCGTGGAGATCGACGAAGAGGTAGTGGTCGAGGCTGAGGAAGAAGAAGAGGCCTGACCGGACTCTGAGCTGCTGACGGGCCGGCCGCCGGAGGATCGCTCGGGATCCGGCGGCCGGCCCGTCGTCTTTTCGGCGCCGTCCGGGTAGAAGGGTGAAGGCGACCACCATGAGAGGCGGGCGATGATCGACAACATCCACTGGCTCGGTCACGATTCGTTCCGCTTTGACGGCAGTGTGACCGTCTACATCGATCCCTGGAAGCTGCCGGCGGGCCAGCCGGCGGCCGGCCTGATCCTCGTCACGCATGACCACTTCGACCACCTCAGCCTGCCGGACATCGGGAAGATCGCCGGGCCGGAGACGGTGGTCGTAGGGCCGGTCTCGGTGACCGCGCAGATCGACGGTCCCGCCACCGTCACCCTTGCGGCCGGCGAGAGCGCGGAGGTGCGGGGCGTGCAGATCCTGGCTGTTCCGGCGTACAACATCGACAAGTTCCGGGCGCCCGGTCAGCCGTATCACCCGCGCGCAGCCGGGGGAGTGGGCTACGTGGTCGCCCTGGACGGCGTGCGCTACTACCACGCCGGCGACACCGATGCCGTGCCCGAGATGTCGGACATCCAGTGTGAAGTCGCCTTGCTGCCCGTGGGCGGCACGTTCACGATGACGGCCGAAGAGGCCGCGCAGGCGTGCGATCTGATCGACGCCGCGGCCGCCGTCCCCATGCACTACGGCGAGGTCATCGGCGACGTCCGTGACGCCGAGCGCTTCCGCGATCACTGTCGCGTACCGGTCACCATCCTGCCGCTCGAGCGCGGTTGAGCCACAGACAAGAGCGCGGCGCCGCGCGCCGCGGCAACCACGCGCGTCCGCGGACGCCGAGGAGGGGCCATGAAAGTCGTCCGTGCCGTGCCGACCGAGACCATCTCGGAGAAGCTCAGCGTGCAGAGGCTCAGCGAGGCGCTCGGCGTCCGCCATCTGCGCGCCAACGTCTTCACCCTCGCCGAAGGCTCGATGTCGCGCCACATGCATCGCGAGCAGGAGGAGGTCTACCTGGTGCTGGACGGCCGGGCGATGATCGATGTGGACGGAGAGCAGTCGCTGGTCGGGGAGCGTGAGGCGCTCGCCGTCCCTGCGCGCGCCTGGCACCGCGTGGCGAACGTGGGGGTGGGGCCGCTCACCTTCTACGTGGTGGCGGCCCCTCCGGTTGAAGACGACGCCGAGGTCGCCGGCTGAGAGCAGCCGGCCGCTCGGCCTACTCCTCCACCCACTCCAGGATCACGGCCTCCTCGGGGCAGGCCTCGTCGGCACGTAAGGCGGCGGCCCAGAGCGTCGCGTGGGGCTCCTCCTCGAGCACGTCCGGGAGGCCCTCGTCGTTCATGAAGAAGACCTCCGGGCAGACCTGCTCGCAGGCGCCGACGCCCGTACACTTGTCGTAGTCGACGCTGACTCTCAGCTTGCGTGGCATGCGCGGAGTCTACCTCGCCGGAGCGTGCCCCGCGCCCGGATGCGTTGCCCTGCCGCACACCGTTTCGCCTTGGCGGCGCTGGGGGTAAGCACCCTGCCGAAGGATGCGCGGCTCCCTGTGAGGGCTCCGCGCGCAGACCATCCGGGAGGGGCCGCATGCTCAAGGAAGGCGACAAAGCGCCGGCAGTCACTGGTGTCTCGTACGACGGTGCGAGCTTCGACCTCGGCGCGCCGGGCAAGCGCACCGCTCTCTTCTTCTATCCCAAAGCCAACACCGGGGGCTGAACGACCGAAGCCGTTGAGTTCAACGGCCTGCTGGACGAGTTCGCCGCCCTCGACGTGCAGGTGATCGGGGCGAGCGTGGACAAGCCGGGCGCGAACGAGCGCTGGGCGCAGAAGTACGACCTCAAAATGCCGCTGATCAGCGACCACGGCGACCACACGGTGGCGAGCGCGTTCGGTGTGGCGCGGCCGATGGTCGGGGTGGCCAAGCGCACGACCTGGCTCATCGATCCGGACGGTACTCTGCGCAAGGTGTACCCCGCCGTGAAGGCCAAGGGGCACGCGGCCGCGGTGCTGGCCGACTGCAGGGAGATCTCGGGCTAGCGAAAGACCCCTGCTACTCCTCGGTCGGCTCGTCCCGCGAGCCGAAGTAGGCCGGCGCGTCGATCATGAAGATGCGGTTGGACCAGCGTTCGCCGGCGGCCGTGGCGGCCTCGGCGTCGTCGATCGCGCCGATGCGGGCGGTCATGTCGTCGCAGTAGTGGACGATGATCGCCTCCCGGGTCTGCGGCACGACCGGGCTGCCCTTCTCGCGCATGCCGTGATGCGCCACGATGATGTGGCGGAGTCGCTTGGCGGCCTCGGGCGGGAAGTCCGCGTCCTCCTCGATGAGCTCGCGCACCATGTCGTGGCCCATGACGATCTCGCCGTGCAGGCGCCCCTCGTCGGTCATCTGCGGCGCGAGGCCGCCACTGGTGTACGCGAGGGTCTTGCCGATGTCGTGCAGCAGGGCGCCGGCGACGACGAGGTCGCGGTCGACGGAGTGGAACCGCGACGCCACGCCGGCCGCCGCCTCGGTGACGATGAGCGAGTGCTCGAGCAGGCCGTGCCGGTAGGCATGATGGTTGCGCACGGCGGCCGGCGCGACGGCGAACGTGGCGCCGGGCTCACGTGAGCCGTCGAAGGCGCGCTCGAGGAGCGCCCGCACGTGCGGCTCCTCGACCGAGTCGATGAGGGCGTGCAGCCGTTCGGCGAGCTCGGCGGTGCCCACCGGCGACACCTGCACGAGGTCGCCGGCGTCGTATTCCTCGTCCTCGGCGGTGCGCAGACGGCGGACCTGGATCTGTGCGCCGTACTGGGGATGGACGCTGTACGTGCCGCCGACGCAGACGACGTCGCCGGCGGCGATGCCCAGCGCGTCGTCGGATGGATCGAAGTGGATGGCGGCCACCTCGCCGCTGGCGTCGCGCAGCTTGAGTCGCAGGTACGCCTTGCCATTGCGGTCGGTGGCGGCGGTGAGCTCGGAGCAGGCGAAGACGCTGTCGACGGTCTGCCCGCTCTGGAGGTCGGTGATGGCGATGCGCGCGGTCGCGCCCGGGATGCTGGCCTGGTCGTTCATGGGGTCTCCTTGGTCCCCGCCAGAGTACCAGACGGCCCGGACGCGGGCCCCCGCGGGGACGGTTCACGTTGGCCGGCCCCCGCCGGAGCGCTTCAGGAGCCGGCGGGGCGGTTCTTGCCGGCCGGGCGCGGTCCGCGCGGCGGCCGCGTCGACTTCTTGGGCGTGGCGCCGGCTTTCGCGGCGGACTTCTTCGGCGTCGCCTTGACGGCGGCCTTCGCGGCCGGCGGCTTCTTCGCGGCCGGCGCTTTCTTGGTGGCCGCCGCCGGCTTGGCCGTGGTCTTGCGCGTCGCGGGCTTCCTGGCCGGCTTCTTGACGATGGCCGGCTCGGGCGCCGGCTCGACGGCCGCGCCGGCCTCCATCGCAGCCTCCGCCGCGGCCGCGGCCATGACCGCCGAAGAGGCGACAGTGACGGGTCCGGCGGCCGTCTCGACCGTCGCTGCGGCCTCATCTGCGGCCGGGGCGCTTGCCTCCGCAGTGACGGGCGGCGCCTCAGGCGCCGGAGTCGCCGAGGCCGCGGCCACCGGCGTCTCCGCCGGCGCGGCTTCGCCGCGCAGCGTCGCGATCTCCGCTTCCTTGCTCCTGACCTCACCCGTCGTCGCGCGCAGCCGCTCGACGGCGTGCGCGAGGTCGGGATGGTCCAGCTCGCCGCGCTCGGCCAGGGCGAATGCGGTGTGACCGAGCTCACGCTCCGCCTTCTTGAGATCGTTCTGCAGCACGACCAGGCGGGCCTGGGCCGCGGTCACCTTGCCGGCGCGCTGGGTGTCGGCCGCAAGGGCTCCGGCCTTGTCCTTGACTGCGTCGAAGAACCCCATCTCGCCCTCCTTGGCCGTGCTCCGGCGGGGCGCCGGCTCATCACCTCGTCAGTGTCTCGCCTGTGCGGCTTCGCGTCCAGACCCAGACCGCTTCGAGGCGGGCCTCCGCCACGAGGCGAGCAACGCCGCGAGCAGCGCCGCGGCAACGGCGATCACGAAGACGAACGGCAGCGAAGAGGCGGTGCTGTACAGAAGACCCCCGAGCACCGCGCCGCCCGCCATGGGCAGCCCCATGAAGGTGTCGAAGATCGCGTAGCCCCAGGCGAGAGGCATACCTGTGAAGGAGTTGCCGACGATGCCCGTGGCGACGAAGCGCAGGGCGTCGTAGGAGCCGCAGGCGAGCATCGCTATCCCCCAGAGTACCGCGTTCCCGCCGACGAGGAACAGGATGGTGCCGGCGAGGAGGAACACGAGCACGCCGGCGATCCCGGCGCGCGGGCCGTACAGATCCGTCACGCGCCCCATCGCCGGCGTCATCACCGCGGCCCCGAGCGCGGCGAGGGAGCCGTAGGCCCCGAGCGCCCAGAACCCCTGGTCGTGCACCTGCGCGAGATACGGGGAGAGGAACGCCTGACCCACGTAGACGGCGAGGTAGCCGGCGAGGAAGAACCACACGTAGCGGTGGAAGCGCCGGTTGCGCCGCAGGGCACCCAGGCTGAGCGGCGCGTCGGCGCCGTGGTACGGCGTGTCGCGGATCATGGTCGCCGTGGTCGCCGACACGATGTAGATCGCGAGACTGAGCAGGAAGACGGTCTGCATGCCGAAGCGCTCCGCGAGATAGCCGCCGAGCAGCGGCGAGACGACCAGGCCGAGCGGGTAGGTGCCGAAGACGATGGTCAGGTTGCGCGCGACCCGGGACGGCTCGGACCGCAGGTACACGTAGGACTTGAAGGCGGGGTTGTTGGCCATGTAGAGGCCTGAGATCACGAGTCCCGGGATGAGCCACGGCCAGCTCGGCGCGAGGTAGAAGGAGATCGCCGCCGGCACGGTCAGCCACCACACCGCGACGATGACCGGCTTGAGCCGGAAGCGGCGCGCCGCCCAGGCGCCGGGGATGTTCCCGAGGGCGATCATCGCCAGCATGATCCCGTTCAGGATACCGATGGTGGAGCCCGACGCACCGAGTTCGATCGCATAGACGAAGAGCAGCGGCAGGTACAGGCCCACGCCCAGCGCGAAGAGCAGGTTGGCGAGGGCGAGCAGCCTCAAGTCACGATCGAGATGGCGCAAGGGGGACTCCGGACGGACGCGGGTGGGCCGGCCCGAATTCTACGTTCCGGCGCTGCTTCGCCGCATCCGGCCGGCGTGCCGGGTTGAGGAAGGAGAGCGGTTCCGCCAGTCTTGGGGAACACTTGACGGATGGCGCGGGCGCCACCCCGCACGCGTGACCCGCTTCCTGAGGAGACGATGACGATGCAGCTTGGCGGCATGGCCTTGAGAGATGGAGTCCTCCTGCAGAGCGACGGCTACTGGGCTGCCGCCGTGCGCGAGGAGGACGGCGGCGTCAAGGTCGTCTCGGGGGCGAAGCCCCAGCTGCCGGCGCGTGAGACGCTTCGTCAGGTGCCGGTCGTCCGCGGCCTGGTCAGGCTCGGCGAGGCCATGGCGGTGCTTCCGGCCGTACGCCGCAAGACGGGCCGGCCCGTCTTGCCGCAGGAGGACCCGCGCATGCTCGCGGCGACGGCCGCCAGCGCGGTCGCGACGGTCGCGCTGCGCGCCTCGCGGCGAGGCTCACCGCTCGTGAGAGAGCTGGCGGCTGCCGGCATCGGCCTTGCCCCGGTGCTGCTCGTGCTGCGGGACTCGCGGCTTTCGCGCTATCACGGCGCGGAGCACAAGAGCGTCGCCGCCTACGAGAGCGGCGGAGACGCCGCCGCAGAGCACAAGGAACACGCCCGCTGCGGCTCCAACCTGGTCGCGCCCATGGTCGTCACCAGCCTGGCCGCGAATCTGGTGCTGCGCGCCGCGGGCAAGGAGCGCCAGCCGCTGGCGACGTTCCTCGCCGGGCTCGTCAGCATCGGCACGGCGATGGAGTTGTTCTCGTGGATGTCGCGCCACCAGGACCACCCGCTGGCGCGGACGCTCGGCAAGCCCGGCATCGAGATGCAGCGCCTGTTCACGACCAGCGAGCCTACGACGGATCAGCTGGACGTGGCGGACATGGCGCTGAAGGAGCTGCTGCGGCTGGAGGGCGCGGCGCCGGCCGCCTGACGCGGCAGCCTGCGGCCCGTACCGCGTGGCCGCGGGCGGAAGCGCCTGTGCCGCGGCGCGTCAGTCTGCCGGTTCGCGCTCGGCGAGGCGCTTGCGCCGCCGCTCCTGCGCCTCGGTGAACCATTCCTTCTGCTGGTCGGTCTGCGGTACCAGCTTCGGTACCGGGATCGGCTTGCCGCTGTCGCTGAGCGCCACGAACACCAGATACGCGGAGTTGGTGTGGGTGGTGATCCCCGTCATCAGGTCCTCGGCCTCTACCCGCACGCCGACCTCGACCGACTTGGTGCCCGCGAAGTTGACGTTGGCCATGAACCGCACGAGGTTGCCTACCCGCACCGGATGGTGGAAGTCGATTCGGTCGATCGCCGCCGTGACGATGGTCGTGCGGCAGAAGCGGAACGCGCAGGCGCCCGCCGCCTCATCGATCAGCTTCATGATGATGCCGCCGTGGATGTTGCCCATGTAGTTGGCGTCGGCGGGTTGGGTGAGGTGGGTGAGGACGAGACTGGTCTCGCTGCCGCGCGGCAGTGGTTCGTTCATGGGGTCACCGTGACGGGAGGGGTCAGATGTCGAACGAGCCGGGAGCGCGCCGGCGGCGCCGGTCGCGGGTCTGGCGAGCGCCGCCGGCGGAACGGTCGGTGCGCCGCTCGCCGTGGCGACGGTCCATGATGACCTTGACGTTCGGGTTGTCCCGGTAGTGCTCCACGAGGCGCCGGTATGCGTCTTCGCCGAGCTCCGGGGGTACCACACAGTAGATCACGGCGCCTCCAAGGCTTGAGACAACGCTAGCACATGGCTGCCGTCCGGGGCCAGAGTCGGCGGCCGTCGCCGGGGTCGCAGTCGAGGACAGGCGTTGCCGGTCGAGACGGCGCGGACGGAGAAAAGGGCCGGACCGGCGAACGGCGCCGGTCCGGCCCTCTGAAGGGGGTACCACTGTCTCTATCGGCAGTCGTAAGGGGACCTTGAGCGATCACCGTTGCGGCCCACACCCGTCTGGTAAGCTACGGCCACACGTGGAGGCGGCGTCGACTGGGGGGTCAGCGTGTTCCCGTGTCTCGGCGAGATCGTGGAGGGGGTTCCGGCCCTCGAGCGCTACCTGACCCTGGGCGAGCTCGAGCAGTCCACCGACCGTCTGGCCGCATCGCATCCCGAGATGGAAGTGTGGTCCCCCGGCGTGTCGCGCTCCGGTCGTCCGCTGCGCTGTCTCGAGATCCCGGGTGGTCCGCTGCAAGCGCTCCTCGTCGCCCTGCCTCATCCCGAGGAGCCTGTGGGCACGCTGGCGCTCGAGTACCTGCTTCCCCTGTTGGCCGACGGCCTCGCCGCCGAGCTGGGCTTCAACTTCTCCGTGATCAAGGCCGCCGACCCGGATGGGACCCTGCTCAACGAGCCCTGGTTCGGCGATCCCCACGACCTCACCGGCTTCTTGTCGCGCGTCTACCGGCCGCCGCTGCACGACCAGTTCGAGTGGACGTTCCCGGTGAGCTACAAGCGCTACGCGTTCACGCGGCCGCTGCCCGAGGCGGCGGCCGTCATGAAGGTCATCGGCCGCCGGCCCCTCGATTTCTACATGCCGCTGCACAACTCCACCTTCAGCGGCGCGTATTACTACCTCTCGGCCGAGGACGCCCGGCTCCAGCATGAGCTCGCCGCCGTGATGGCGGCGAGCGGACTGCCGCCGCACTGCGGCGAGCCGGAGGTGCCGTATCTGCAGACCCTGGCCCCGGGCATCTTCCGCGCCTTCAGCCTCGCTCAGGACTACGAGTTCTACGAGGCCTACGGCGCCGACCCGGCCGTTGTCCTCACCTGCGGGACTTCGAGCGACGCCTACGCGGAGGCGATGTGGGACTGCTTCACGCTGGTCAGCGAGGTGCCGTGCTTCACGAGCGCGCGCATCGCCGACCAGAGCCCGGCTGGCCTCACTCGCCGCGAGGCCAAGCTCCGCGGACTCGAGGTCCAGGAGCAGCTGGCGCTGTGGCTGCACCAGCGCTACGTGAAGGCCGCCTCCCGGCTCACCGCCGAGACGCCGTGGCAGCGCACGGTCCACGCCTATCTCTCCGAGATCAAGGACGACATCCGCGCCGAGCGCGTGCAGGCCGAGACTGAGCCTGAGTTCGCGCGGGAGGCGACGGTGGCCCAGCTCTTCGACCAGCTCTACCTGCGAGAGCTCGACACCCTCGCCCGCGTGGGCCAGTTCGCGGCGATGATCGCCGCCGAGGCCCAGCAGGACGACGTGCTGCGCGCCCTGCACGACGAGGCCGTTCTGGAGGTGCGGACGCGCGCGGAGCGTCTCGCGGCCGCGGGCGGCATCGAGGCGCCGCCTATCCGCGCGCTCGTCCAGTGCCAGGTCGCGTCCCTCCTCTGCGCGCTCGTGGCGACGCGTGACCGCTACCGTCCGGCCCGCCCGCGTCCCGCCGAGCCCCGGATGGTGAGGTGAAGCCGGCCAGCGAGAGCGAGCGCTTCAGACTGGCCGTCGAGGCCGGGGCGGAGATCACCCAGGCGCTGGTGCGCGAAGACGCGCCGACCGTCATCGCCCGGCGCGTCGCCGAGGCGCTCGACGCCTGGGAGTGCAACCTCTACGAGTACGATCCGCAGACGCGCACGCTCACGTCGGCCGCCATCTGGGCGCGCGAGCTCAGCGAGCGGGACGTCGCGTGGGTGGGGACGGCCATGAGTCTGGACGACCGGCCCGGCTACGTGCCGATCATCCAGGGCGGCGCGTGCGTCCTTTCGAGCGTCGACGACCCCGATCTGGACGCCGCCGACCGGGCGGCCATGCTCGAGTGGGGCGAGGTCGCCACGCTGGCAGTACCGTTGAACTTCCGCGACAAAGGCATCGTGGGCTGCCTCACGCTCATCGAGAAGCGGGAGGGCCGCCGGTTCACCGACGAGGACTGCGAGCTCGTCACCCTGCTCGCCGGGCCGGTGGCGGTCGCCGTCCGCAACGCTCGCCTCTTCCGCCTGCAGCAGGAGCAGAACCGCTTCCTCGGGTCCATGGTCGACACCGCGCGTGCGATCACGTCCGCCGTGACGCTCGAGGATTCCCTGACGCACATCTGCCGCACCGCCGCGGAGGCGCTCGAGACCGGGGAGTGCGTGGCCTACGAGTACGACGCCACGCACGACTCCATCGCCTTCCGCGCGTTCCATGGCCGGGACGGCCGGCCGTCCCAGCTGGACGAAGCCGGCGTCTACTCGCTGGACGACTACCCCAGCGACCGCGAGGTCCTGCGCAGCGGCGACGTCTCTCAGGAGACGCTGTCTGACCAGAAGCTGCCGCCCGACGTGCGCGACTCCATGGAGCGGTGGGGTGAGAAGGCGTGCCTGAACGTGCCTTTGGTGGTCGAGGGCGAGCCGCTGGGGATCCTCGTGCTCATCGAGACGGCGCGCGAGCGGGTCTTCAGCTCCGCTGAAGTGGAGCTCGCGCGCGCCCTGGGGGAGCAGGCCGCGACGGCGATCCGGCACGCGCGGCTGTACCGGCGCGGCGACCGTCAGAACCGGCGGCTCGCGGCGCTGCTCGAGACGAGTCGCGTTCTCGCGTCGTCGCTCGACGCGGGAGCCGTGCTCGCCGAGGTGCGGCGCGAGGTCTCGGGCCTGTTCGACGTCCACGGCGACGCGGTCACCCTGCTGCTCCGCCGCGGTGAGGCGTTCGTGCGCTTCGAGCCAGGCCCCGTCGCGGCGGTCACCGGCGACGAACCGGCGGTGGAGCTCGACGACGTCCGCCGCCGGGCGGTCGCCGGCCTGGCGCCCGCGATCGCGAGCGACGACGGCGGCTCGCGGCTGGTCGTCCCCTTCGTCTCCGGCGACTGCGCCGAGGGTCTGCTCGAGGTCCGCGCCGCCGCCGGGCACGAGACGGGCGACGACGAGATCGAGCTTCTGCAGATCCTCGCCAGTCAGGCCGCGGCTGCTCTGGCGAACGCGGCGCTGTACCGCACGCTCGAGCGCCAGGCGATCACCGATGGCCTCACGGGGCTGTACAACCACCGCTACTTCTACGAGCGCCTCAACCAGGAGATCGCCAGGGCGCAGCGCTACGGTCTCCCGCTCTCGCTGCTCATGATCGACATCGACGACTTCAAGCACTTCAACGATCGCTTCGGCCACCCGGCGGGGGACCTGGTCCTCAAGGAGGTCGGTCATATCCTGGGCTCGAACCTCCGCGCCGGCATCGACATCGCTGCGCGCTACGGCGGCGAGGAGTTCACCATCGTGCTGCCCAACACCGCCCGCGACGGCGCCCAGGTGGTCGGGACGCGTCTCGCTCACCAGCTCTCATCACTGCCCGGCGCTCCGCCGCTCAATGACGAGGGCGCCGTGAGCGTCAGCGAGCGCATCCGGGTCTCGGTGGCCGCGTCATCACTGCCCGGCGTGGACCACGCCACCAGGATCACGGTGAGCATCGGCGTCGCCTGCTTCCCGGGCGCCGCCGGCGGTCCCGGCGAGCTGGTGCGCAACGCCGACAAGGCTCTGTACCTCGCGAAGCGTCTCGGCAAGAACCGCGTGGAGGTGTTCGGTGACTGACGCCGACGTCATGCCCGCCGCCCGCGACCCGTATCGGATCGTTCTCGAGGTCGGCACGACGCTCGCCTCGTCTCTCGATGTCGACGAGGTGACCCAGACCATCGCGCGGCAGGTCGGCGAGGCGCTCGACGTCCAGTGGTGCGATATCAACGAGTACGACGCAGAGGCTCGGACCATGACCTATGTCGCCGTGTGGTCGGAGGAGCTGCGCGGCGTCGACCTGGACTACGTCGGTACGGTGGTGAGCCTGGAGGACAGGCCTGAGCGTGACGCGGTCATCCGCAAGGGCGATCTCCTCGAGCAGTACGTCGACGACGAGGACCTGGACCCGCTCGAGCGCGCGGTCATGATCAAGTACGACGAGCGCGCGGTCATGGAGATGCCGCTCGAGTTCGGCGGCGAGACGCTCGGGGTGCTGGGTGTGGTGGAGTCCCGCCGCGAGCGGCGCTTCACTGAGGAGGAGAAGCAGCTGCTGCGTCTCCTCGCGCGGCCGGCCGCCACCGCGCTCGGCAACGCGCGCCTGTTCCGGCAGCAGCAGGAGCAGGCCCGCCGGCTCGCCGCGCTGCTGGACGCCAGCAGGACGCTCGCCGAGTCGGTGGATATCGACGAAGTGTTGGCCGGCGTGGCCCGGCTCGCCGCGGAGGTGGTGCGCGTCTCCTACGCCACCGTCTACGAGTATCGGCCGCATCACGACGCCCTCGTCTATCGCGCGGAGCACGCCCTCGAGCCGGCGCCGCCGGGTGTCAGCGACGACGCGGTGGGGAGCGTGTATGCGCTCGCGGACTGTCCCGGCGAGCGCGCGATCCTGGACGCGTCCGAGGCGGTGCAGGAGCATGTCTCGGACGCCGGCCTGCCGGCGGACCGCCGCCGTGCCATGGAGGCATGGCGACAGAAGACGTGTCTGAGCCTCCCGTTGCGGTCGGGCGGGGTCGCACAAGGCATCTTGCGCATCACCACGGTCGGGGAAGAGCGCCGGTTCACGCCACAAGAGCTGGAACTGGTCGAGGCGCTGGGCGAGTCGGCGAGCGCGGCCATCCAGAACGCGCGGCTCTTCCGCGAGCAGGAGGAAGAGAGTGAGCGGCTGCTCGAGCTCTTCGCCGTCAGCCGCCGGCTCGGCTCCACGTTCGATCGCGGCGCCATGGTGGCCGCGCTCGAAGAGGGCGCCGGCAAGCTTCTGGCCGGGGCGCCCAGCGCGCGGGTCTGGCTGCGCGACGCCGACGGGCGGGTCTCTCCGGCGACGGCGGCCGACGGCGAGGAGGCCGCCGGCGACCTCGCGCTGCAGGCGCTCGCCGCCGGCCGGGCGGCCGAGCACGTCGCCGCCGACAAGTCCGGCCTGGCCGTCCCGCTCGTCGTCAAGGACAGGACGGAGGGCGCGATCACGGTCGAGGCTGCCGGCCACCGCCGCTTCTCCTCGGCGGAGCGCGAGGCGCTCCAGGTGCTCGCCAACCAGGCGGCCGCGGCGCTCGAGAACGAGAGGCTGTACCGGCGCGCCGAGCAGGAGGCCATCCGCGACGGGCTCACGAGTCTGTACAATCACCGCCACTTCCAGGAACGGCTCCGCCAGGAGTGTCGCCGCGCCCACCGCTACGGCACGCCGCTCTCGCTGCTCATGCTCGATCTCGACGACTTCAAGTCGTTCAACGACCAGTTCGGCCACCAGATCGGCGACGAGGCACTGCGCGAGGTGGGCCAGATCCTCTTCGCCGTGACGCGTCACGGCATCGACTTGGCCGCGCGCTACGGCGGCGAGGAGTTCGCCGTGATCCTGCCACACACGCGCGTCTCCGACGTGCCCCCGGAAGGCGTGGAGAGGGCGGCGGCGGACGAAGACGAGTCGCCGCCGCCCGCCGGCGCCGGTGCGCTGATCGTGGCCGAGCGGATCCGCTCCGCGATCGGCGGGCACGCGTTCCCCGGGCACGGCGGCCGCCGCTACGCGCGGTCCACCGTCACCGTCGGGGCGGCGGAGTTGCGCGAGGGCGAGGACGCGGCGGCGCTCATCGCGGCCGCCGACGTGGCCCTCTACGAGGGCAAGCGCACCGGCCGTGACAGGGTGGTCACGCGTGGCGGCTGAGCGCCCGGGCGACGACGCCTTCTCCCTGGCGTCCGACGTCAGCAGGGCCATCGCGGTGAGCTCCGACCTGGACGAGATGCTCTCGGCCATCGCGCGCCGGGTCGCGGAGGCGCTCGACGTCTGGGAGTGCAACATCTACGAGTACCGGCCGGAGACCGACTCCCTCGTCGCCACGGCGCTCTGGGCGAGTGAGATCACCGAGGACGACCGGTCCTGGCTCGGCACCGTGTACCCCATCACTGATCGGCCCAGCTATCAGCACCTGCTCGCCGAACGCACCGTACGCGAGCGCCAGGCGGACGATCCGCACGTGCCCGCCGCCGACAAGGCGATCATGGAGCACTGGGGCGAACGCAGCGTCCTCTCGGTCCCTCTCGTCTTCCAGGATGAGGTGATCGGCGCGCTCACCCTGGTCGAGAAGCGCACGCCCCGTCGCTTCACCCCGGACGACCTGCGCCTGCTGGAGCTCATGGCCGTGCCCGCGGCGGTGGCCGTGCACACGGCGCGGATGTTCCGGCGCGAGGCCGAGCAGACACGCCGGCTGGGCGCGCTGCTCACCGCCAGCCGGGCGATGTCCGCGACCATCGACCTCGACGAGTTGCTCGCGACCATCACGCACGAGGCGCGCGAGGCGCTTGGTACCGCCGAGTGTTCCATCAACACGTACGACCCCGACACGGAGACGATGACGGTGGTCGCGTTCGAGCAGCGGCATCCGGAGCCGGGCTGGGAGCGCTGGGTGGGGCGGGTGTACTCGTTCGACGAGTTCTCGTTCGACCGGCAGATCCTCTTCGGCGGCGAGATCGTCGAGGAGCGCGTCTCCGATCCCGACATGGACGACAGGAATCGCGCCGACATGCTCGAGAACGGCGAGAAAAGCTTTCTGAACGTGCCGCTCGTCTACGAAGAGCGGCCCATCGGGTTCCTGGTGTTCATCGAGACCGAGGTCGAGCGGCACTTCACGGGCGAGGAGAGGCAGGTGGCCGCCGCCCTGGGGGAGCAAGCGGCGGCGGCCATCCACCACGTGCAGCTGCTGCGCCAGACCGAGGCCCAGAACCGGCAGCTCGGCCTGCTTCTCGAGTCCACCCGCGCGATCAGCTCGAGCGTGGACCTGGACGACGTGCTCAACACCGTCGCGCGCACGGCGGCGGAGTTGCTCGGCAGCCAGGAGTGCCAGATCCAGGAGTACGACGCCGTCGCCAACACGGTGACGCCGGTGACCCTCTGGGAGCGGGACCTTTACGACGGCGCCCGGGACAGCATCGGGCAGGTGTTCTCGCTGAACGAGGATCCCGAGGAGCGCGCCTTCCTCGAGGCGGGCGAGGTGCTGGAGCAGCGCTCCTCGGACCCGGACCTGCCCGAGTCGACGCGCCGATCGTTCGACAAGTACGGGGACCGCGCCTATCTGAACGTGCCGCTCCTGTTCAACGGCGGTCCCGTGGGCGTGCTCGTCCTGGTCGAGAGGACGCGGGAGCGCCACTGGACGCCGGACGAGGTGACGCTGGCGACGGCGCTGGCGGAGCAGGCCGCCGTCGCCATCGAGCACGCCCGCCTGTACAAGCGCGTCCAGGACCAGGCGGTGACCGACGGCCTCACCGGCCTCTACAACCACCGCCACTTCTACGAGCGCCTGGAGCACGAGATCGCCCGCGCCCGGCGCTACGGCACCCCGGTCTCCCTTCTGATGATCGACCTCGACGACTTCAAGGCGTTCAACGACCACAACGGCCACCTGGCTGGAGACGCCGTGCTGCGCGGCATGGCCGCGGTGCTCCAGTCCGAGCTGCGTCAGAGTCTGGACGTGGCGGCGCGTTACGGCGGTGAGGAGTTCGCCGTGATCCTGCCGAACACGCCCATGGCCGCTCCGGAGACGCAGCTGGAGATGGACCTCGCCGGTCGCCTGCTCGCGCTGCGAGGGGGCGAGGAACCGCCGCCGCCAGGGCACAGAGAAGGAGCCGAGCACGTGGCCGAGCGGATCCGCTCGCGAGTGGCGGGCACCCGGTTCCTGGGGGCCGACGGCTCGATGTTGCCGGCGCTCACCGTGAGCATCGGGGTCGCCATGTTCCCGGTCCGGACCTCGTCCCCCGAAGATCTGGTGGGGCACGCCGACGCCGCACTCTATGCGGCCAAGCGCGCCGGCAAGGACCGGGTGGAGACCTATGGATGAGCCGCGCCCCAGGGCATTGGCGGCGCGCGACGTCGACGGCCTTCTGCATGCAGTGGTCGCCGACGTCGGGGAGTCGCTGGACCTCTGGTCCGTCGACCTCTGGGCCTTCAGCGGCGACGCGGATACGCTGGAGTGCCGCGCGTACTGGTGCCGGGATGCGGCGGCCGCGCTCTCCGGGGACTGCATGGGCGCTGTGATCGGCCTGGACCAGAGCCACGACCTGCGCCGTCTGGTGTTGACTGCGGAGGTCGTGGAGCGGCACCTCGGCGACGACCTCTCTCCGGCCGACACCGCGGCGCTGACGCAGGCCGGCTTCACGAGCAGGATGGACGTGCCCCTGCTCGCCGGCGCCGAGGTGCTCGGCGTCCTCAGTCTCGCGGAGAAGCGCGCGGTGCGCCGATTCTCAGCGGACGAGCGCGCTCGCCTCGAGACGCTCGCGCGCCTGGCCGGCGCGGTGCTGCGCGCCACACGCCTGTACGAGGCCGAGAGCGACCGGGCGGAGCGGCTGACCGAGCTGCTCGTCGCCGGGCATGGCCTCTCGTCGTCGCTCTCGGCGCAGGAGATCGTCGTCGCGGTGCGCGAGGAAGCGGCGCGGCTGATAGGCGGCGTCGTCTGCGCCGCCGACGTCGTGCTGCGCCAGGACGACGGGGCGTTCGCGCGAGTGGAGCCCGTCGGCGAGGCCGCCGCGGTCTGGCGCGCCGATGCGGTGGCGCGGCAGGCGGCCGACCTCGGACGCCCGGAGCAGGGCCGGACCGCCGATGGGCTGGCCCGGCTGGTGGTGCCGCTCTCCGCCGACGGACGCCCGATCGGCTACCTGGAGCTCACGGCGCCACTGCAACGGCGGTTCCGGGAGGCCGAGGTACAGCTCGCCTCGTTGCTCGCTGGTCAGACCGCCGCCGTGCTCGACCGGGCGCGTGCGTTCCGGGCGCTGCAGAGCCGCTCGGCCACGGACACGCTCACCGGGCTCTACAGCCGCTGGTACTTCTACGAGCGGCTGTATGCGGAGGCCGCACGCGCCCGGCGCTATCGGCAGCCTCTGGCGCTGGTCATGGGCGAACTGGACGGCGGGGAGGAGCTTGCCCGGTCGCGCGGCACTGCGTTCCGCGACGCGGTGCTGGTCGCCATGGCTCGCCTGCTGCAGACAAGCCTGCGCGACAGGGTGGACATCGCCTGCCGTCTCGGCGGCGGGCGGTTCGCGCTTCTGCTGCCGAACACGCTGCCCGGTCCCGATGCCGCTGGTCTCGTCGCCGAGCGCATCCGCGCGCGTGTGGCGGCGACGCGTCTCTCGGACGATGAAGTGGGCGAGCTCGGCCGGTTCACCATGAGCCTCGGCGTCGCGGGCTTCCCCGATGTGGCGGAGGATGCCGACGAGCTGGCGGGTGTGGCCGGCGAGCGGCTTGCCGCGGCGAGCGCCGCCGGCGGCGACCGCGTGGAGCCGCCGCCGCCCGAGCCCGACGAAGACGAGGGGGACGAGGCGCCGGAGGACGAGCCTGCCTGACGGCCGGCGCCGTCGGCGCGCCCCGTACGGCGGACCGGCCGGCCGGGCTCGAGGCCCGGCCGGCCGGTCCGTCTCCGTCCCCGAGCCGGCCGCATCCGCGCGGCGCCCTGCGGGGCGGCCATGCGGAGGGCGCTCGGAGCGCCTGACCTCGATCAGTCGATCTCGATGCTCAGCATGTTGCTGTGGCTCGTCCCCTCAGGGTGCATCCAGGCGGCACGGTACTTGGCGATGCCCATCGCCGACGCCTGCGCCTTGACCCAGAACGCCACCATGCCCGTCTTGCCACCGTTGGACCAGGTGATGGCCTTGCTGCCGATGCGCTTCAGGTTTCCGTCCTTGTTCTGCAGGATCAGGGCGACGCGGTTGCCGTCGGCCTTCATCGGGTTGCTGATCTTGCAGGTGATCTTGACCATCGCCCCGTTGGCGGCCGAGCTCGGCCCTGTCAGCTTCATCTTGACGTCGGCGCTGGTCGCACCGAGCGCCGCCGGCGCCACCACGGCGACCACGAGCGCCGCGATCACGAGGAGAAGAACGAACGACTTGAACTTCATCATCCCACCTCCGTCAGGGGACAGTGGACACACTCACAGACGCTCGTCCGACAGACGTATGTCTGTTGTAGTACGTTCTCGGCACTGACCCCATCAGCACTACACTCTCCGATTTGAATCCGTCGCGGAGCGAGACCGCGAGGTACATCCCGGGACCGTTTGGACGGCCCCGTCCTGCCTCGTCTCCAGGGAATCACCTCCACGCGCCGTGCCCCGTGCCGCCGCGCGTGGCGCCCCAGCCTGGCGCGGCGGCTCCCATGACCTGCAGCGGCATCGTGCCCGCGGGCGCGCTGGTTCACGCCGTTTGGAGCCTGGCGCGCGTGGCTGGGCAGGCGCGGCCGGGCCGACGCGCGCGGCCGGACAGGTAGTACGGCGGCGCGTGACACGCTTCTCTGTACGACCAAGAACACGTAAGTGCTGATGGGCGTGTCCTTGGGCGTGCCAGTCGCCACGCGCACACTCCCGCCGCCGTCAAGCTTGCAGCATCCGGTGCGGCGCGTGGAGGGCCGGCCGCCCGGGCCGGAGGCGAGGGCGGCCGAGTCGGTCTCTCAGCCGGACGCGAGCGTGGTGAGCGCGTCCAGCAGCGACGGGTCGCCGCCCAGGACCTGGGCGGCGGCGCCCTCGACGCGCGCCGAGGCGGCGGCGACGAAGTACTCCGCCGCCAGCAGGCGGCGCGCGTCGGTCTGCGCCGCGCGCAGCATGAGGTAGGCGCAGTTCACGTCGATCGCCATCTCGGTGAGGCGGCGGGCGTGGAAGTCACGGAAGCGCACGTCGCCCGCATCGCGCACGCGGGCCGTCGCCTCCGCCAGGCGCGCGCGGGCGTGCCGCACGCGCGCCAGCAGCTCCAGCGTGGCCGAGAAGTCCTCGGCGTCGTACTGGTCCAGACGGCCGGCGAGCGTGCCGCCGAGGACGCCGCCGATGGCGGCCACGACCTGCAGCTGCGTCGTGCCCTCGTAGATGTTGGTGATGCGCGCGTCGCGGGCGTAGCGCTCCACGGCGAAGTCACGCATGTAGCCCGAGCCACCGTGGACCTGCAACGAGTCGTAGGCGACCTGGTTGGCCATCTCGGTGCAGCAGGCCTTGGCCAGCGGCGTGTACAGCGCGGCGAGCCGGGTGTACGTCTTGAGCTCGCCGCGCAGCGTCTTGATGTCCGTGTCCGGGCCGGCCGGCGGAGCCTCGCCGGCCTTCTCGGCCGCCTGCAACTGCGCGATGCGGTGCTCGAGCACCTCTTTGGTGTCGACGATGAGCGCGGTCTCGTAGAGCAGAGCCCGCGCCGCCTCGATGCCGACCCGCATGTCGGCGAGCAGGCCCTTGACGGCCGTGAGGTCGCCGATGGGCGCCCCGAACTGGATGCGCTCGGCCGCATATTTCGCGGCCGCGCGGAAGGCTGCCTCGGCGATGCCTTGCGCCTGCGCCGCGATGGCGATGCGGGCGCCGTTCATGAGGCTCATGACGTACGTCGTGAGGCCGCGCCGGCGATCGCCGATGAGCAGCGCCGGCGCGTCGTCGAACTGCAGTTCGCAGGTCGGCGAGCCGTGGATGCCGAGCTTGTCCTCGAGGCGGCGGATGCGCATGTGCTCGTCGCGTTCGTAGAGGAACATGCTGAGGCCGCGGGCGTCGGTGGTGCCCTCCTCCGAACGCGCGAGGACGAGGCTGATGCGCCCGTTGCCGTTGGTGATGAACCGCTTCACGCCGTTCAGGCGCCAGGTGCCGTCCGGCTGCTCAGTCGCCTTGAGCTGCACGTTCTGCAGATCGGAACCGGCCTCGGGCTCGGTGAGCGCCATGCTGCCGGTGACCTCGCCGCTGGCGAAGCGCGGCAGGTACGCCGCCTTCATCTCGTCGTCGGCGAACTTGTTGACGGTCTCGCTGATGTCCTGGAGGCCGAAGATGTTCATGAGTGCCGGGTCGGCGCGGCTGACCATCTCGACGATCATCACGCTCACGGAGACGGGGAAGTTGAGGCCGCCGTACTTGCGCGGCAGCGTGATACCCATGAGGTCGGCCTGGGTGAGGCGCTCGAGGCTTTCGACGATGCCGGGAGCGTACACGACCTCGCCTTCAACCAGCTCGGCGCCTGCGCGATCGACGTCTTCCGCGCGCGGCTCGACGAACTCGCCGGCGATGTCGCCGACGATCTCGAGCGTGCGCGTGTAGGAGTCGAGCGCGTCGTCGAAGTCCCCGGGCGCGTAGGCGAAGTCGCGGGCCTGGGCGTAGCCGTCCTCGCGCAGGCGCACGACGCGCGCGAGGTCGAGGCTGCGCAGGGTCTGCCGGAGGTCTGCGTTGTCGGTGAAGAAGTTGCTCACGACGCACCTCCGTCGGCCGCGGCGGGCGCGGGAGCGGCTGCGCCGCCCGCGCCCTTCGTCTTGTACGCCTGGATCAGCAGCGGGATGACCTTGTGCAGGTCGCCGACCACGCCGTAGTGGGCGACGCTGAAGATCGGCGCCAGCGGGTCGTCGTTGATGGCGAGGATGCGCGCGCTCTGGTCCATGCCGGCGCGATGCTGCACGCTGCCGCTGATGCCGCAGGCGATGTAGAGCTTGGGACGCACGGTCGTGCCGGTCTGGCCGACCTGGTGGTCGTGAGCGATCCAGCCCGCATCCACGGCGGCGCGGCTGGCGCCGACGACGCCGCCGACCGTGCGGGCCAGCTCCTCGACCAGCGCGAAGCCGTCGCGGGAGCCGACGCCGACGCCGCCGGAGACGACGATGCGCGCGCCCTTGAGGTCGACGCGCTTCTCCTCCTGCACGCGCTTGATCAGCTTGACCACGAAGTCGGCGTCGCTGAGGGCGACGCCCTCGCGCACCTTGATCGGCTCGGGCGTGCGCGTGACGGGCACCGCGATGATGCGTCCGTCGCGGCGCCTGTCCTCCTCCGGCATGACCATGACGCCCTCGCGGACGGTGGCCATCTGCGGGCGGTGCAGCGGGCTGATGATGGTGGCGATGATGTTGCCGCCGAACGCCGGGCGGATCTGGTAGAGCAGGTCCTTGTACTCCTCGCCCTTGAGCGAGTGGTCGCCGATGCGCAGGTCGGTGCAGTCGGCGGTCAGGCCGGTGCGCAGGGCGCTGGCCACGCGCGGCGCGAGGTCGCGGCCGGTGGTGGTGGCGCCGTAGAGGACGATCTGCGGCTCGTGCTCGCGGATCAGGCCGGCGACCACCTGCGTGTACGGTTGCGCCAGGTAGTGCGCGAGGTCGCTGTGGGCGACGAAGAAGACCGTGTCGGCGCCGCGGGCGACGAGCGCCGTCGCGATGTCCTTGAGGGCTGAGCCGGCGCCGATGAGCACGGCGCCGACCTGTACGCCGAGCTGGTCGGCGAGCTCGCGGGCGCGGCCGAGCAGCTCGAGGCTGACCTCGGCCGCCACGCCGTCGTGCTGCTCGACGACGACCCAGACGTCGTTGCGCTTCACGGGAGCGCCACCCGATGTCTCAACCAAGGATGTGCTCCTCGATCAGCTCGTGGACGAGCTCGGCGATGCCGGCCTCGTCCGGAGTCACCATGCGCGCCTCGCTCTGGGCGAGGACGACGCTCTCGATTTCCTTGACGCGCGTCGGCGAGCCGCGCAGGCCGAGAGCCTCGCGGTCGGCGACCAGCGCCTCGTGGTCCCATTGGACGACCTTGGCGCGGCAGACGGGCTTGCCGTCGCGACCGAGCATGCACACCTCGGCGTCGTCGCTCTCCGGGTTCAGGTAGCTGTCGTCGTACTCGGGCATGGCCTCTGCGGCGATGCCCTTGTAGGTCATGACCATCTTCACGCTCGCCGGCCGCGGGTCGTTGGCCTCACCGGTGACGGTGAGCAGGCACGGCAACGGGCTGGTCAGCGTCTCGAAGCCGCCCTCGATGCTGCGTGTGGCGGTGATCGCGCCGGAGCCGGCTTCGCCGTCCGCCGGCGCGCTCAGCTCGTCGATCCGGCTCACGCAGGTGATCTGCGGATAGCCGAGCTTCTCGGCGGTCTGCGGGCCCACCTGCGCCGTGTCGCCGTCGATCGCCTGGCGGCCGCAGAGCACGAGGTCCGCGCCGCCGAGTTTGCGGACGGCGAGCGAGAGTGCGTAGCTGGTCGCCAGCGTGTCCGCGCCGGCGAACGCCCTGTCGGTGAGCAGGATGACCTCGTCGGCCCCGCGGTAGAGCGAGTCGCGCAGCACCTGCACGGCGGCCGGCGGGCCCATGGTCATCACGGTCACGCGAGCGTCGTGGCGGTCCTTGAGCTTGAGCGCCTCTTCCAGCGCGTTCAGGTCTTCGGGGTTGAACACGGCCGGCAGCGCCGCCCGGTTGATGGTGCCGTCCTCTTTCATGGCCTCACCGGTCACGTTGGCCGTGTCCGGGACCTGCTTGACGAGGACGACGATGCGCAGTTGCGGCATGTCAGGCGTCCAGGGTCGGGGGATTGGGAGTGATTCGAACCTCATTCACGAAGCCGGAAGGTTACCAGATGGCCCTCGCGCGCGCACGCTCCGACCGATGGGACGGCCGCACCGGGCCGGGTAACGCCCGTGAGTCGACCCGCACGGCGGCCCCGTGCGACAATCGTCGCATGACACGGGGCCATCATCACTTCACCATCACGCTCGCCATCCTCGGCGCGCTCGCATGCGCGCTGCTGGGCGCGAGCCCCGCATTGCCGGCGGCCGCAAGCGCGGCCGGCGGCCTTGACCTCACCGCCGGCGGACCCGTCCAGCCGGCGCCGCCGGTGCTCGACGACCTCATGGGGCGCGCAGCCGGCGCGGCCGCTCTCGACCTCCCTATCGGACTCGGCGCGCTCCCGGGCGCCCGCGAGACCGCCGCGTTCGCCGCCGGCCGTACCGCCGTCGGCGTCGTCTTCCTCGAGAGCGACGGCAGCAGGATGACGAGCACCGAGGACTGGTCCGGAGCACGCAAGGACGCCGTTCTCATGAAGATCCAGAACGCCCTCGACTGGTGGAACGCCCAGTCGCCGGACGGCTCGCTCGAGCTCTTCATGCCGGCGGCGGGCTCCTACGGCGCGCCGCGAACCGTCCAGATCGGCTACGAGCCGATCAGGATGGACGTCAAGTACGGCTGGGCCGGTCGCCGCGTGCTCTCAGACGCCGCCTGGCGCTGGCCCGCGATGAGGACGCTCGGCTTCGGCCCCGGCACGAAGAACGACAAGCCGCATCCCGAGACGCTCTACGCCGACAGGATCCGCCGGCAGAACGACGCCGATTGGGCCTTCGTCCTGTATGTGGTCGACAGCCGGCAGGACGCGGACGGCATGTTCCGCAACAAGGTGGTCGCGTACACCGCCGACCTCTTCGGCCCGTACTGCATGCTGACGTACGACAACGACGGCTACGGCTTCGCCAACTTCGACGCCGTGCTCGCGCATGAGATGGGCCACGTCTTCGGGGCCCTCGACGAGTACAAGCCGCCGGCGGCGGGCTACCCGAGCACGGGCGACCTGACCTCCGGCTACCTCGGCGTGCGCAACAGCAACGCCGTGATCGGCGGCACCACCGACCTGCCGTGCATCATGCTGGGATCCAACGACACGCTCAGCGCTTTCGCCGGGAATCAGTTGTGCCCCTCGACCATCGGCCAGACTGGGCTGCGGGACGGCGACGGCGACTCGCGGCCGGATGTCGTGGACACGCGTCCGGCGTTCTCGACCCAGCTGGAATCCTCGTCCGGGAGCGGCGCCGTGACCCTGCGGGGCACGGTGGCCGAGCGGCCCCGGCGCCACGGCCGCATCAGCGGCGGCGTGTACTTCCGCCACGACCTGAGCATCAAGGTGCCGCACGAGGCGCGCTACCGTGTGGACGATGGGGCTTGGCAGCCGCTGACGGCGGCCGACGGCGCCTTCGACGAGCCGTCCGAGGGCTGGTCGCTCACGACCGAGCCGCTGACCGTGGGCCACCACACGCTGGAGCTGGAGGCGACGACCGGCGAACCGGCCGGCCAGTCCAGAGACCTGTGGGCCGGCTCCACGCCGATCACGCTCGAACTGGCCACCAACGCCGCCTTCACGAAGAAGGCACTGACGGTGGCCGCCGGCTCCACGGCGCGGCTCTACGTGCGCAGCACGAGCGCCGGCCTGCCCGTGTCGCGCCTGGCGCCCGTCCGGCTCGTGCGCCTGGCCGACGGCACCACGCTCGCGAAGGTCACGACCGGCGAGAACGGCGTCTGGGCCGGGACGATCAAGCCGGTGCGGAGCGGCGTCTACGAGGTGCACTTCGCCGGCGCCGGCCAGTTCCTTGGCCCGGCTGCCTCCGGCCGCGTGACCGTCACCGTCAAGTAGGCCGCCGGGCGGCGCGACGGGTGCGGTGCGGCGGCGGGCGGCGCGGCCTGCGGCCGCCGTGCCTCCGCCTCAGCTCTGCTGGGCGGGCTCTACGGGTACGACCGACGAGCTGGGCACCCAGCCGGACATGCCGGACTTCGTGCGGCAGAGGTACCAGCCGCCGACCTCGTCCAGGACGTCGAGGATCTCCTTGCGGCCCACGGAGAGCTCGGTGGAGTCGTAGTCGCGCAGCGCCGTGGACTGGTGTCCGTCGGGGCTGATCTCCAGGTACTCCTCGGGGACCCAGCCTGAGCGTCCCGCCGCGTCGGTGCCCCACACATAGGCCGTCCAGACCTGGTCGTGGTGCCCCACGCCGACGGTGTCGCCGGCGCGGAAGCGCACGGGGTTCGGATCGCTGGTGACGTGTGACTCGATGACGCGGACTTGTTGCGGCCGTTCCTGCTCGGTCATGGTCCCTCCACGATGTCCTCGACGCACGACTCGGGCACCCAGCCCACCACGCTCGCGGAGTTGCGGCACAGGAGGTAGTCGCCGACCTGCTCGCCCACGTCCAGGGTCTCGTCCTCGGAGACCGTGAGGTGCGTTGAGTCGTAGTCGCGCCGGGCCACCGCATCGCGGCCCTTCACGATCTCGATGTAGTCCTCCGGCACCCAGCCGTGATGCCCGTCCTCGGTGGCGCTCCACACGAAGGCGGGATGCTGCTGGTTGCGGTGCCCGACGGAGAGACTGTCACCCGCGTGGATGCGGATCTCCTGCACCTGCTCGCGCGTGCATGAGGTCGCGACACGGACGCGCCGTGGCTGTGGCTCGGTGGTCATCACGTCGCCCTCAGGAATCGCCCGGACTGACGTCCTCGAGGATGCGCCGGGGGACCCAGCCCTGGATACCGCGGTCGTTGCGGCAGAGCAGCCAGTCGCCGACCTCGTCGACCACGTCGAGCTGCTCGTCCTCGAAGACCGTGAGCTGCGAGGCGTCGTAATCGCGCTTGACGACGGCCTCCGTGGGGCTGGTGTACTCGAAGTAGGACTCTGCCATCCAGCCGGAGTGGCCGCGCTCGGGCGTGCACCAGCGCATCTCCGGGAACTGCTGATTGCGGTGCCCGACGCCGATCACGTCGCCGACGTGCACGCTGAGGTTTCGGACGTGGTCGCGGGGCCGCGACTCGACGACGCGTACTCTGTTCACTTTTGTGTCCATCCGGCCATTGTAGTCCTGTTCCGCGATGCGGAAAACCCGCCTCCGGCGGCCCGGCGCAGCGGATGCGGTATGATGAGCGGCCTATGGTCGAGACCTCTCATCCTCGCGTCCGCTTCGCTCCGTCGCCGACCGGGTACCTGCACCTGGGCAGCGCACGGACCGGACTCTACAACTTCATCTTCGCCCGTCAACATGAGGGGACGTTCGTCCTCCGTATTGAGGATACGGACCTCAGCCGTAGTACGGACCAGGCCATCGTGCAGATCCTCGCGTCGATGAAGGAGATGGGCCTGCAGTGGGACGAGGGTCCCGGCGTGCCGGGACCCCACGGCCCGTACCGGCAGACCGAGCGCGACAGTATCTACCACGAGCACGTCGCGCGCCTGCTGGAGACCGGTCACCTCTACCCGTGCTTCTGCACCGCCGAGGAGCTCGAAGCCGAGCGCACGGCGGCGCAGGCAGATGGCCGCGACTCCGTGTACTCGGGCAAATGCCGGGCGCTGGCCGCGGAAGAGGTCCAGCGCCGCCAGACGGCCGGCGAGCCGTACACGCTGCGCGTGCGCGTGCCCGAGGGCCGCACCGTGTTCCACGACATCCTGCGCGGCGACGTCGCCTTCGAGAACGACACCATCGGCGACTTCATCGTGCAGCGCTCGGACGGTACCGTCACGTACAACCTCGCCGTGGTCGTCGACGACGTCACCATGGAGATCACCCACGTCATCCGCGGCGACGACCACATCAGCAACACGCCCAAGCAGGTGGTCATCTACGAGGCGCTGGGCGCCGGGGTGCCGGAGTTCCTGCACATGCCGCTGCTGTTCGGCACCGACAGGAAGAAGCTCAGCAAGCGGCACGGCGCGACCAAGCTCGAACAGCTCACCGCCGAGGGATTCCTGGTCGATGTGGTGCGCAACTACCTGTGCTTCCTCAGCGCCGAGTTCGACGAGAGCATGATCACCTGGACGCTCGACGACCTGGTCCGGAGCTTCGACGTGACCAAGCTGGGCACGAGCCCGAGCATCTTCGACCCGGAGAAGCTCCGCTGGATGAACGGCCGCTACGTGCGCGCGATGACGGACGAGTGGCTCGGCGGCCGCCTCGTCGAGTACCTCACGCGAGTGGGGTTCTACGGCGACCCGGTCGGCGTCGGCGAGCTGGCTGCCCAAGGCTCCCAGGTCCTCGCCGCCGTCGTCGAGGATGCCGAGAGCGAGCGCCTGCCGCCGACGGTGCCCGACGAAGAGCACGAGGCGCTCACGCGCGAGATCGCTCCGCTGGTGCACGAAAAGGTCGAGGTGCTCGCCGACTTCATCCCCATGGCCGGCTGGTTCTTCCGGCCGCTCGAGTTCACGCCGGAGGCCCTCGAGCGGCTCCAGGCCACGGCGGGCGCGGCGGCGACGCTCGCGACCGCCGCCGCCGGTCTCCGCGATCTGCCGGAGTGGGACGTGCCGGCCATCGAGACGCTGGTGCGCGAGCTGCCGCCCACGCTCGAGCTCAAGCCCAAAGCCGTGTTCGCCGCTCTCCGTCTCGGCATGAGCGGCCAGACCGTCACGCCCGGCCTCTTCGAGAGCCTCTGGGTGCTCGGCCGCGACCAGGCCGTCGCCCGGCTCGAGCAGGCAGCCGCGCGGCTCGTCTGACCGTGGGCGGCCGTGTTGTCGGCCGCCGACCGGCGCGCAACGACCCAACGCCCCCACTCTCACGGTTTGCGGGAACAACTCCCGTAACGGAAGCGGTTCCCGTGAGCGAGGAAGCAGGGTGAGGGTCATGCCAACCACGACAGGCCCGGTGTACGTCGTCGGCGCCGCCGGGCACCAGGGCGGCTCGGCGTTCCGGCATCTGCGCGCACTCGGCGTGGAGACCCACGCGCTCTTCGACGCGAGAGACGGGCGCCGGCTTCGCGACGAGCGCTGGGCCGGAGCTGCCACCCGGCTCGTGCGCTTCGACGATCCTGGCTCGATCGAGGGCGCCCTGCGTGGCGCCGGCGCCCTCATCCTCGTCCTCGAAGATCCGGACACCGGGCCGGCGGAGCGGCTGCGCCACGGCCAGAACATCCTCGACGCGACCGCGCGCGCCGGCGTCGGCCACATCGTCTTCGCCGCCGCCACAGGCCCGGACTACCACCGGCTGTCGTGCGACGTCAGTTCCGAGACCGAGCGCTACCTGCGCACACTGGACCTGCCGGCCACGGCGCTTCGCCCGGCCACCTTCATGGAGGAGGTGCCCTGGTACTGGCTCAGCCGTTTCGGGCGCGATCTGACGCTGGCGACTCCATTTCCGGCCTCGGCGCACCTGCCGCTGGTGGCGCTCGACGACGTCGGCGCGTTGGCTGCACTTGCGGCGACGCGTCCCGGTGAGTTCGCCGGCCGCACGCTCGACGTCGCCGGCGACACACTGACACCGCTCGACATCGCGACTCAGCTTGCCGCCGCTCTGGGCGAGCCGGTGCAGTACGAGGAGGTCCAGGTGGAGGGCGTGTTCGTCTACCAGGAGGCCTCCACCCAGGTCCACGACGGGGAGTGGCTGCGCGGCGTCTACCCGCAGCTGCGCACCTTCGCGAGCTGGCTCGAGGAAGGCGGCGGGCTCGAGCTCTGCCGCCACCACGTGGGGGCGAGCGGACCCGGCGTGCCGCAGGCGGCCTGAGTCAGTCGACCAGGACGAGGGCGAAGAAGCGGTACTCGTCGCCCTCGTCCCACACGACATCGATCGTCCGCCCGGCGTTGCGAACTGTCGCGAAGACGTCGATGCCGCAGCCTTCCATCGAGGGCCGCGCCTTCTTGGGCGTCGGGCACTCGCGGCCTTTCGCGCATGAGTCGCAGATGTCGCACGGCCCGGCGCCCATCATCCACGCCTTGTGGTGACCGGCGAGGAAGAGGTCCCGTTCGAGCGCGAGCGCGGCGTCGTTGAGGCGGCGCGACTCCGGGTCGCTGTTCTCCTCGCCCACGATAGGTCCGACCTCGAGAAGCACCCCCCGGCGGTACTCCGCCAGCAGCGTCTGGGTGACGGCGACCGGCGGCAGGTTGGGTGGGCAGGTCTTGTGGATGCCCGGCTCGTCGCAGCCGAAGAGGCACTTCATGCGCACCCATTCGGCGGCCACCACGGAGTCGGCGTCGACCGGCGTCGCGGCGTCCACGCCGAGCTGCAGTGCGCGGTGACACCACTCGTCGGGATGAGAAAGGTCCACGACTACCTCCCGTCCGGGGGTCCGGCCGGCGCGCCATCGAGCGTGTCGGGCGCCGGCGTACTTGTGAGTGCGTGTGCGGCCGGCTCCGTCGGCACGTTCGCGTGATCCTCGCCGGGGATGGCCGCCGCCGCTGAAGCCGCGGAATCCTCGGCGGCCGTCTCGGCGCGCAGCGCCTTGGACGCCGCCGCGGCAGCCGCGGCGGCCTCCGCATCGGCCTTGCGCTGCCTGCGCGATCGCTTCTCCGGCTCGACGCCGGCGAGACGATCCACGACCGCCGGTAGTTCGGAGAGCTTGCGGATCACCGCGTCCGGCGGCTGTGGACCCTCCGGGAACCGGCGCTTGGTCGGGTTGTACCAGATCGTCCGGATGCCGGCGCGCTGCGCGCCGGCGATGTCGTTGGTGGTGCCGTCGCCGACCATCACGGCCCGCCGCGGGTCGAGCGGCAGACCGCGGACGCCCTCGTGCAGCAGTGCGGCGCGGAAGAAGGCGTAGTTGGGTTTGTGGTCGCCGACGTCCGCGGACGAGACGATGTCGTCCACGTACTCATCGAGGCCCACGCGCGCGAGGGCGAGGCGCACGTCGGCGGCGGGAGAGTCGGCGGCGTTGGTGGCGACGACGAGGCGGTAGCGGGCGCGCAGGCGAAGCAGCGCCTCCTGCGCGCCGGCCTCCGCCTCGACCTTCTGCCAGTCCTTCATGGGTCCCTCGCGCATCCCGTTGTCGACCATGAGCGTGTTGCCCCAGTCGAGGAAGACGACGTCGATGACGGGCGCGTCGCCCGCAACCGTGGCGATGGCCGTCGTGGATGCCGCGACGCCGCGCCGGGCTGCGCCCGGCGCGGCCTCCTCGTCCTCGGCCTGCACGGCCGCGACCTCCTCGGGCGACGGCCACGGCACCACCGCGCGAACGGCCATGGCGATGGTGAACCCCAGCGCCCATCCCCCGAGGACGTCTGAGGTCCAGTGCACCGCCAGGTACACGCGCGAGACGCCCATGGCGAGGGAGAACACGGCGGTCGCGGCGACCACGGGCCAGCGCCACCGAGTGGGCCAGGCGATGACCGCCAGCGCCGTCGCCGCGGCGGTCGCCGTCGTCGTGTGCCCGCTGGGGAACGCATAGACGGCCGCCTGCACGACGGAGTCGCCGGGCGGCTGTCGCTGGAACGCGATCTTGAGGAGCGGGTTGAGGATCAGAGCCGCAGCAATGCTGACGCCGAGGTACACGGCCTGCACCATCCGTCCCGACCACCACAGGCCGCCGATGAGTGCGGCGATGAGGGGGATGAGCAGCCACCAGGTGTCGAGCTTGTCCAGCGTCTTGGCAATCGCATCGAACGGTTGACGATGATGGTGGGCCGCGAAGAAGTCGGCGATCCGGCCATCGAGGCCGTCGAGGACACCCGTGCGCATGAGGACCGCCACGAGTACGAAGGTCGCCAGCCCGGCCGCGGCCGCGATCAGGAACAGCCGGCGCTGCCGGCTCAGGTGGGATGTCTCGTCAGCAGCCGGCACAGATGAGGCTGCTCAGCGCCTGTGGCAGCTCTTCGAAGTGGCTGACGATGGCGTCCCCCGTGGAGTGCGGGACGTCGGCGTTGTTGGCGCCCACGAAGTGGATGGCCGACATCCCGGCGGCCTGCGCCCCGGCGACGTCGGTGCGCTGGATGTCGCCGACATGGGCCGCTTCGCCGGGGCGCACGTCCAGTTCCTCCAGAACGTGCAGGAAGACGCGCGCGTCCGGCTTGCTCATCCCGTGCTCGTTGGAGAAGTAGGCGTACGCGAAGTGGCCGAGAAGGTCGTGGTGGTCCAGCAGTTCGCGCAGCACCGCTCCGGGGGAGTAGCCAGTGTCGCAGATGATCGCGAGCCGGTAGCGAGCCGCGAGCTGCGGCATGGTGTAGACGGCTCCCGGCATGGGCTCGGGAGGGATGTCCAGGACGAGGCGTTCGAAGCGGTCCACCAGGCCCTCCAGGAGCTGCGGCGGCAGTTGTGCGCCGAGTGACCCGAGGATGGCGTCGACGAGCTCCCCGCACAGCGGCGTGCGGTGCTCGTTGAGCCACACGGCGTCGAAGTAGTCCCAGCTGGCGCGCAAGGAGTCGGCCAGCGCCTGCTCCGTCGCCTGCAGACCCGCGGCGCTCAGCGTGTCCGCGAGGACGCCGGCGCGCAGTGCTTCGCGCTCGCGGCCACGTGTGTCCACGAACAGGGTGCTCCAGAAGTCGAACGTGACGGCCCTCAGCATGAGCCTAGGGTACCAGACGGGATACGACGGGAATCGCCCCCCGCCCGGGCACGGGCGAGGGGCGGTCCCGTCGAGCGCCGTTACGAGGCCGCTGTCTCGCTGCGCGTCCGCCAGTCCTCGGCGGCCGCTCCCTCACGAGCGGTCCAGACGGCCGAAGCCGGCCGCTCTGTGCTCGTGAGGTTGAGGTCGATGCTTCCGCACGCGGGACACATGAGCGACCGCGTGTCATGCGGCGCCCCTTCCGGGGTGCGGAAGCGGTGGCGGCACTCGCCACACTGATACTCACTGCTGCCAGGCACGTGGTACTCCCTTCAAGAAGCCACATCTCATTCTTACCCATTCAGCGCCGTTTCGTAAGTCGGGTGAATACCCGGTCCCCCGTGCGCGTGCAGTAGACTTCGTCCCATGGCTCAGGAATCCAAGAAGGCGGTCGTCGCCGCGATCATCGGCAACCTCGCGATCGCGGTCATCAAGTTCATCGCGGGCGCCATCACCGGCAGTTCCGCGATGATCAGCGAGGGCATCCACTCCGTGGTCGACACGGGCAACGGCGGCCTTCTGTTCTACGGTCTCAAGCGAGGCGCCCGACCCGCCGACGAGCACCACCCCTTCGGGCACGGCATGGAGATCTACTTCTGGAGTCTCATCGTCGCCGTGAGCATCTTCGGCATCGGCGGCGGCATGTCCATCTACGAGGGCATCACCCACATCCAGCACCCGGCGCCGCTCGAGAACCCGACGATCAATTACATCGTGCTCGCACTCGCCGCCGTCTTCGAGAGCCTCTCCTTCAGCGTCGCCTGGCGCGCGTTCCGGGGGTCGCGGTCGCGGCGCGGGCGCAACACCCTCGCCGCGATCCACCACGGCAAGGACCCGAGCCTGTTCACCGTGCTCTTCGAGGACACGGCGGCGCTGATGGGCCTGGCGGTGGCGTTCATCGGCGTCTTTCTCAGCCACCAGCTGAACGCGCCGTGGCTGGACGGCACCGCGTCCATCGTCATCGGCGGCATCCTCGTGGTCGCGGCGCTCTGGCTCGCCTACGAGAGCCGGAGCCTGCTCGTCGGGGAGGCGGCGGACCCGGAGATGGTCGACGAGATCCGCCGCATCGTGCTGGGAGACCCGGTGGTCACCGGCCTCGGCGTGGTGCTCACGATGCACCTCGGCCCGGACGACGTGCTGCTCAACATCGAGGTCGAGTTCACGCCGGGCCTCTCGGCCGAGGACATCCACGCCGCCGTGCACCGCATCGAGGATCGGATCACCGAGCCGTTCCCCGAGGTCAGCCGCATCTTCATCGAGGTCGAGGCGCTCGCCGACGCACTGGGCGCGGTGTCGCCCGCCGGGAGGACCGTGCCGCTGCAGGCCCGCGAAGCCCGCGATGCCGGGAAGGCAGAGCGCGACTAGGAACCCGCGTCGCGGCCCCTGTGTCGTCCGGTCGGGACACGCCTTCCGCTTGAGGTGCCGGCCGTTCCGGCCGATTCCTGGCGGCATACGGAGTCGCGGCGCCGGATCGTGGAGCTGAAGGGGATCCGCCGGCTGGCCTTCGTCCTGCTGGTCGCACCGGCCTTGAGCGGCGCGGGGGCGGCCCTGGCGGGCCCCGCCCGCCGCGGCTCCGTCCTCTTGTCTGCGCAGCGGCTGGCCGGAGTCCTGAAGCGGAGCTCCGGCCCGCCGCCACTGGCCGATCGTCAGGCCGCGGCCTTGGCCGGAGCCTCCACGCCGAACCTCTCGAGTGCGGACGCGCCCTCGTCGAACTGGACGAGCACCGTAGGGGCCGGGCGCATCCCCCTGTCGCGACTGCGGCCGCGCGAGTACGATGCCGCCATGGCGACCAATGTGGAGGCGTCCGGTACTACGAATGAAAGATGGGGGTCATGAAGCATCTGGTGCCGCTGGTCATCGGCTGCGTGCTCGTGGGCGTCGCAGCGATCGTGGTCGCGATCGTCGGGTGGAGCTGGAACTGGTTCGCTGTCGCAAACGGCGCGCTCGCCGTCCTGTTGCTGGTGCTGTTCCGCGGGTCCGTGACGGGCGCTGACCCGGACCGGCCGCCCGGCGTGGCTCGCGTCTCCGCCGCGCGCTGGGCCGGGCCGTTCGACCCGGACACCCTGGCGGCGCGGGAACAGGCGCTCGAGCCCGACCACGATGCGGCGGCCGAGGCCAGGGCCGAGGACCTGGACACCGGCTTCGCCTTCTTGTGGACCGCCGCCGCGCCTGCGGCCGCGACGGTCATCGCGATCGTCTTCTACCTGTGAGTCACGCGCCGGGTCGCAGTGCCTGCGGAGGGGTACCTTGAGGGCGGGATGAACTCATTCGCCGTCGTCATCGCGCTCGCCGCCGTGGCCGCCGCCGGCTGGCTGCTCACGGCCGGAGCCCGGCGCGTCCTTCGCCGCCACGGGGTGCGCACGGACGAGCGCCCACCGGACGACGCCGGCAAGCCCTGACGCTCCCAGCCGGCGAGCACTACCTTCCGGGCGGAGCGAGCCGCTTGCTCACGACGCGCTTCTTGCAGGCATCGCAGAGGTCGCGCTCGTCCTCCTTGTGGCCGATCCCGGGGTCGATCGTCTCCCGGTGCGCTTTCGTCGTGATCGCGCGGCCGCACCGCTCACAGGTGAGCAGGTCGAGAGTGCGACCCCAGATCCTGCGCGTGGTGGCCGTGTCCTCCATCGCGATGCAGCTGGTGGGACAGGCCTCGACGCAGGATGCGCAGCCGACGCAGTCTTCGGCGGCCGCGCGGCCGAAGGCGGGACCGACGTACTTGCCGGATCCGCGGCCGCTCACCGCCAGGGCGTCGTATCCCGCCGCCGAGCACACACGCACGCACAGCTCGCAGAGGATGCAGTCTGGCAGTGGCGCGTCGGTGACGGGAGCGAACAGCGGCTCGGTCACGCCCAGCCGCTCCGCGATCGCCCACAGCACCGGGGCCTCGGGAGCGCGCCGCAGCAGGAGTCGCAGGTTCATGGCACGTAGCTCCCGGATGCGCGGTGAGTCCGTGACGACGGTGAGCCCGGCCGACACGGGGTAGTCGCACGAGGTGGTGAGCTGCGTCCAGTCGCGGCCGGGCCGGCGGATTTCGACCTGGCAGAGACGGCAGCTGGCGTTAGCCGGTACGGCGTCGTGGTGGCACAGGCCGGGGACGTTCCGCCCGGCGGCACGCGCCGCCGTAAGGAGGCTCGACCCCTCCGGGGCGACGACCGGCTCGCCGTCGATGATGAGTTCGACGTCCATCACGGCCTCCTACTGCACCAGCACGGCGTCGAACCTGCAGACGTCCCTGCAGATGCCGCACTTGATGCACAGCTCCGGGTCGATGGTGTGCAACTGCTTCTTCTCGCCGCTGATGCACTCTTGCGGGCACTTGAGGGCGCACGCCCGGCAGCCGGTGCAGCGCTCCTCGATGATGCTGAAGGTGATGAGCGCCTTGCAGACCCCGGCGGGGCAGCGCTTCTCGTTGACGTGAGCGGCATACTCATCGCGGAAGTAGCGCAGCGTGGACAGCACCGGGTTCACGCCGCTGGTGCCGAGCGCGCAGAGCGAGGTGGACTCCACGGTGTCGGCGAGCTTCTCGATGAGGATGATGGTCTCGTGAGTGCCGCGTCCCTCGCTGATGTCCTCGAGCAGGTCGTGCAGGCAGGCGAGGCCTTCGCGGCACGAGGTGCAGTTGCCGCACGACTCGGCGGCGAGGAACCGCAGGAAGTACTTGGCGACGTCGATCATGCAGGTGTCCTCGTCCATCACGATCATGCCGCCCGAGCCCATCATGGAGCCCTCGTCGACGAGCGTGTCGAAGTCCACGGGGACGTCGAGCTTGGAGGCCGGCAGACAGCCGCCGGACGGTCCGCCTGTCTGGACGGCCTTGAACCTCTTCCCTGCGGGGATGCCGCCGCCGGCGCCGAAGACGATGTCCCGCAGGGTCGTGCCCATCGGGACCTCGACCAGGCCGGTGTTGATGACCTTGCCGACCAGCGAGAAGATCTTCGTGCCCGTCGAGCCCTCGGTGCCGATGGCGCGGAACCAGTCGGCGCCGTTCAGGATGATCTGCGGTACGTTGGCCCAGGTCTCGACGTTGTTGAGGTTCGTGGGCCGGCCCCAGAGGCCGCGCTCGGAGAGGTGGATGAGGCGCCGGCACGGCACACCGCGGCGGCCCTCGAGCGAGGCCATCATCGCGCTGGCCTCGCCGCAGACGAACGCGCCGCCGCCGCGGCTGATCTGCAGGTCGAACGAGTGGTCGCTGCCGAGGATGCGCGCGCCGAGCAGACCCGCCTCACGCGCCTGCTCGATGGCGCGCGTGATGCGCTCCACGGCGACCGGGTACTCCTGGCGCACGTACACGTGACCCTCACGTGCGCCCATCGCGTACGCGCCGATGATCATGCCCTCGAGCACGCTGTGCGGGTTGCCCTCGAGCAGGGCGTCGTCCATGAACGCGCCGGGGTCGCCCTCGTCCGCGTTGCAGACCACGTACTTGAGGTCGCCCTCGGCCTTGCGGCACGCCTCCCACTTGCGGCCGGTCGGGAAGCCGGCGCCGCCGCGCCCGCGCAGGCCCGAGCGCTTGACCTCGTCGAGGACAGCCTCGGGCCCGATCTCCAGCGCTCGGACGAGCGCCGCGTAGCCGCCCAGCGCGATGTAGTCGTCGATCGACGTCGGGTCGAGCAGGCCGCTCGCGCCCAGCAGCAGGCGCTGCTGGCCGCGGTAGAACGGGATCTCGCGCTCCGTGTTGCAGGCGCCGTCCGCGTCGATGCAGAGGAGGCGATCGACGAGGTCGCCGCGCGCGGTGCTGTGGACGATCTCGGCGGCGTCGTCGACGCCCACGTGCTGGAACACGACGCCGTCGGGCAGCAGCATGACAAGGGGGCTGGCCTGGCAGAACCCGAGGCAGCCGGTGGCGCGGACCTCGATCTCTTCGGCCGCTCCGTGCGCCAGGACCTCGGCGCGGAGCGCGTCGACCACCTGCAGCGCTCCCTGCGCGCGGCAGCCGGTGCCGGCGCACACCGCGAGCACCTTGCGTTCGGGGTCGCGGCTGCCCGCGAGTGCTGCACGTCGGCGCGCGAGTGCGGGCGCGTCGGCGAGTCGCGTGCTCACGATCCCTCCTCTGCTGCGAGGGCCTTCTTCATCAACCGGGACAGCCGCTCCGGCGTCATGTCGCCGTGGTACTCGCCGTCCATCAGCACCAGCGGCCCAAGGGCGCAGGCGCCGACGCAGCCCACCTCTTCCACGCTCAGCGAGAGGTCGGGGGTCGTCCCACCGGCGCCGATGCCGGTGTCGCGCTCGACCTGCTCGAGCAGACGCGCCGCGCCGCGCACGTGGCAGGCAGTGCCCACGCACACCGTGCAGGTGTGCTCGCCGCGGGGCGCGGTGTGGAACCCGTGATAGAAGGTGGCGACGCCGTACACCTGGGTCGGCGCCAGTCCGAGGTGCGACGCGGTCTCGCGGAGCGCCTCCTCGGGCAGGTAGCGGAACTCGGCCTGCAGGTCGTGCAGGATGTTCACGAGATCGCCCGGGTCGCGCCGGGGGTATCGCGCCAGCACAGCCGCCGCGCGGATGGTGTCGATGGCCTCTGTGTCGCTCACCTGCTCACCTCTCCTCGTGGTCAGCCGCCGGCGATCATCGGGAAGATCGCGACCTCGTCGTCGTCCTCGAGAGGCGTGTCGAGCAGCTGGAGGTGCCGCACGTTGCGCCCGTTGACGAAGACGATGATCTCCCGGTGCAGGTCGTCGCCGTCGAACACGGCGCGCCGGAACGGCCGGCCGTAGCGCTCCGCGAGCTGCGTGAGCAGCTCGCGGAGGTCGCCCGGCCGGCCGTCGATCCGCCGTTCCGTCTCCCGCGTCAGGTCGCGGATGGTGGCGAAGTACTTGACCGTCATGCTCAGAGCGAGAGCTCCTTGAGCTTCGCCTTGGTCGGCACGCCCTTCTCGTCGTAGCCGCGCAGGGCGTAGTACTCGGGCAGCATCTCACCGAGCCTGCTGACGTGGCCCTTGGACGCGCCGCTCTTGAGCGGTTCTTCGAGCAGCCGCTTGGGCAGCGTGTCGTCGGCCGCAGTGAAGCCGGCGTCGATGTTCCAGAGCCGCTCCTGGGTCCAGATGCGATCGCCGACCTGCAGGAACTCCTCCAGGGTGTAGTCGTACCCGGTCAGTGTGGCCAGCGTCTTGACCAACTGGTCCCCGGTGAGCCCGAAGGTGGCGAACAGGCAGCTGCCGGTGGCGTCGAGCGCCGCCGTGAGGTTCTGGAACACGATGTCCAGGCCGGCCTTGCCTTCGGTGACGTGCGGGTCCATACTGCCGCCGCTGCCGAGCACCTCCTGCGAGATGGTGTAGCCGCGCACGTGGCAGCCGCCGCGGTTGCTGGTGGCGTAGTTGAGGCCTATGCCCTGGATGGCGCGGCCGTCGTAGGCCGGCATCTCCTGCTTCTTGGTGGTCATGGAATACTCGGCGTGGCCGTAGCCGTCGGCGAGGCGGTACGAACCCTGCGCCAGCTTGACGCCGAACCCGTCGCCCTCACCCATCTTGCGTGTCATCTCGACGATGGCCTCGGCGTTGCCCCAGGAGAGGTCCACGCCGTCGGTGTCCTTGGTCGTGATGATGCCGCGCTGGAAGAGCTCCATGGCGCAGGCGATCGAGGAGCCCGACGCGATGGTGTCCATGCCGTACTCGTTGCACAGGTAGTTGGCCTTGGTGATCGCGTCCAGGTTGTCGATGCCGCAGTCGGCGCCGTAGGCCCAGGCGGTCTCGTACTCGGGGCCTTCGCCCATGCCCTCGAAGCCGGGGGCGTCGACCTTGGTGACGCGGCCGCACGACATGATGCAGCTGAAGCAGCCCTTCTTGCGGACCAGTTGCTTGGCGGCCAGCGCCTCTCCGCCGGTCTTGTCGGCGGTCGGGAAGTAGCCGTCCTGCCAGTTGCGCGTGGGCAGTCCGCCAACCGTGTTCAGGATGTTGACCAGCACCTCGGTGCCGTAGGCGGGCAATCCGGTACCGCCGACGGGGTCGTCGAAGATCATCTGCCGCCCCTTGAGCACCTCGGCGAGGAAGGCATCGGGATCGGCCACTTCGACCGCGCCGCTGCCGACCACGGCCACGGCCTTGAGGTTCTTGGAGCCCATCACTGCGCCGACGCCGGTGCGCCCTGCGGCCCGGTGCATGTCGTTCATGATGTTGGCGACCAGCGCCATGTGCTCGCCGGCCGGTCCGATGCAGGCCACCTTGGCCTCGTCGTCGGTCGCGGCGCGGACCATGTCCGTGGTGTCGGGCACAGTATGGCCCCAGATCTCACCGGCGTCGCGGATCTCGACCGCGTCGTCCTTGATCCAGAGGTAGACCGGCTTCTTGGCCTTGCCCTCGACGATCAGCGCGTCGTAGCCGGCGTACTTGAGCTCTGGGCCGAACACGCCGCCGGAGTTGGAGGCTGCGAGACACTCGTTCAGCGGGCTCTTGGTGACGACGTTGTAGCGCCCGGCCGACGGCGCGAAGGTGCCGGTGAGCGGACCGGCTGCGAAGACGAGCTTGTTGGCCGGCGAGAGGGCGTCGGTCTTGGGATCGACCTCGGAGCGGACGATGTAGCCGCCGAGGCCGCGTGCGCCGATGTACTCGCGGGCGACCCGCGGGTCGAGGGCCTCACGGCTCACCTTGCCCGAGCTGAGGTCGACGCGGAGGATCGTGCCTGTCCAGCCGTACATCTCAGCTCACCTCCTGGAAGGCGTCCTTGAACTTGGCCGCGTAGGCCTTCTTGCGCGCCTTGATCTGGTCGGTGTCGTCCACGTACTCGAGCGCCTTGGTGGGGCAGAAGGCGGCGCACTGCGGCGAGCCGTCGCAGTTGTCGCACTTGAAGATGCTGCTGGTGGCCGCGTCGTAGCGGGCGTTGCCGAACGGGCAGGCGATCACGCACATGCGGCAGCGGATGCACTTGTCGGCGTCCCAGTCGATCATCGCCTGGGTGGTCGTGCTGTTGTGCATGGCGCCCGTGGGGCAGACGGTGACGCACGCGGCGTCGTCGCACTGCTGGCACATCATCGGCACCGAGATGCCTTCACGTTCCCACGTGAAGGCCTGGACCCGGGATGCAGCCGGGCGGAACCGCCGCTCGTGCTCGAACGAGCACGCCAGCTCGCAGTTCCGGCACCCGGTGCACTTGTCCGGGTGGATCATCAGCACTTTCGCCATGGCCTCCTCCTTCTGGGAGCGGGGCCGCGAGCACGGTCGCCCGTCCGCGGCTCGTCGCGGGTACAGGAGGAGCATGGGGCGGACCGTCGTCGGGGTCGATTCGCTGCGTGACTACTCTTTGCGCGAAAAGGCAGGGCGCGTGCACACCCGCCCGGGGCGGGGCGGCCAGGTCAGTCCGGCTGCTGGCCCAGAAGGACCGCCGCCTGCAGGCCGAGGCGGACGTCGACGATGTCGTCGAGCTCGCTGAGGTCGATGCCGAGCAGCTCCTCCACGTGCGCCGACCGCTTCTGCAGCGTGTTGCGGTGGATGTGCAGTTCGTCCGCGGTCTGCTGCACGGCGAGGTGATTCTCGAAGAGCGTGTACAGCGTCTTGTAGAGGCTGGTGCGGTGTGCGGCGTCGTACTTGAGGAGGGGCCCGAACGTGCGCTGGACGATGTCGGACAGCGCCTTCTGGTCGAGTCCGTCGAGCAGGATGAGGTGGCCGCTGAGCTCGTCGAAGACCGCGCCTGTGCCCGACTCCGACGAGCGCCGGGCGGCCATGCACGCGGCGCGCGCCTGCTGCAGGCAGCGCGGCGCGCTCTCGACGCCGGCGAGCGGAGCGGAACAGCCGGCGACGAGTCGCTCCGGGGTGGCCGCCGCCGCGGCCGCCGCGGCCCGCAGGTCGTCGAGCAGGTCCCTGGCGGACGCGGTCTCGGGGTCGGGCAGCGCCGTCAGCACCACCACGGAGGGCCCGTTGGACAGGCTCAGGAAGGGGATGCGGCGCCGGCTGAGCCAGGCGTCGAGGGCGCGCAGCACCCCGCCGGTGGACTTGTCCGCGGTCTTGCCGGCAAGTGCGCCGGCGGACGACGGGCGAAGCGCCGCAGGCTCGATCACCGCCAGGCGCAGCACGCTGGTCGCGCTGAAGCCCTGCTCCTCCAGCCGGATCCGCAGGTCCCGGGAGGGGCTGCGGCCTGCGAGGATGTCGCGGAGCAGGCCGCGCCGCACCCGCCGCCGCATCTTCAGCTCGTCGCGCTTGCGCAGCAGCTCTAGCGTGACGAGCTGCTGCAGGTACAGCAGCGACGCGGCGGCGAAGTCGCTCGGCTCCCGCCGCGAGACCACGGCCGCGAGGACCCGCTCGACGCGGTCCATGATGAAGACCTCGCGGAAGTACACGCGGTCGTCTGCGCGATCGACGACGGCGTGCGGACCGGGCAGGCCGCGCAGGCGCTCGTAAGCCTCCCATGCGCCGTGGACGAGGCCGTCGTCCGTCGAGGCTCGGCCCGAGACGCAGACCACCTGCCCCTGCGTGTCGAAGAGGACGATGGGGACCTCGAGGATCGAGGCGACCCGGTCGACCAGCTCGCCGACGTCCTTCTCCTGCACGACGAGCTCCAGCAGCTGGATCTGGAGCGCGGCGGTCCGCCGCAGCGTCTGCATGTCACGTGCCGCGGACGCATCGGGTTCCCCGGCGCCGGCGTCGTGCTCGCGCAGCGCCGCCTCGAGCTCCTCGGTGTGGCGGCGCACCTGGTCCTGCAGTCTGACCGTGGTCTGGAACAGCCCAAAGTCCGACTCCCGGACGTCCACCCCGGCCTCCGAGCGGTCCATCAATGCGCTGACGATCTTGTTGAGCCGCGCGACCTCCGCCTGCAGGGCCGCGACGTCCCGGGTGTCGGGCGCGTCAGCCACTGCGCGCGCCTCCGGCCGCCCGGCTCGATCCGATCGCGACGGCGGTCAACGTCTGGTTCATGTGGAGACCGCAGTACTGCTCGCCGTAGGTGTTGAACCCGACGGCGTTGTTGGCCCTGAGGAGGTCGGCGACGGGCTGCTCCACCCCCGTCTGAGAGATCTCGAGTCTGCGCAGGATGCAGTCGAAGGCGAGCACGACCTGCGGCGGGCCGATGCGGGCGCGCACCTGCGCGAGTGCCGTCTCGAGGTTGCGCACGAGGTCGACGCCCTTGGCGCCGCGCAGCACGACGCCGCGCTCGATCGCGCAGTAGAACTTGAGGCTGCCGTCGGGGTTCACCTTCTGGATCGAGCGCACGTAGTTGCCGCCGTCGATGAGGACGACGACGGGCGACGCGGCGAAGTGTTCGGGGCCGAGGTCGCGCGGATCCACGCCGAGCATCCGCGCGTACTCCTCAGCCGCCGGCAGGCCGTCGATCTCGCTGACCACGCGTTCCGCGGGGTCGGCCTCGGTCACCACGAGCCGTTCGTCTGTGGGCTCGAAGTGCTGTGTCTTGAACTCGATGAACGGAAGCGGCGTAGTGACCAGGACGAGGGCGGCGGAGCCGCTCACGAAGTCGCCGTCGCGGTAGATGTACGTGCTCGCGAAGCTCATGCTGTCGCCGGCCGACCCTCCGACCAGCGGGATCTCCCCCAGGCCCTCCTGCAGGGCGTGCGCCAGCTGCTCCTCGTGCCCGAAGAGCCCGTCCACCAGCAGCAACGCAAAGGTGTTGTGCGCGTCCGCCTGTGGCACCTCGTCCTCGAGCCGCCCTCGCAGGCCGCGCGCGAACGCGACACCTTCGGCGATGCTGAACCCCTGGAGACCGTCGAGATGCCCCATGACCACGGTGCCGGCCGATGGGGCGAAGCTCACGCCCGTGAGGCTACGGTCGCGGCACCCCAGCGGTCCGATCTCGCCGGCGGTGGTGCACCCCACCACGGGCGTGCGGCCGAAACGCGTGCGCAGCTCCTCCGCGAGCGCCTCGCGGTCGTAGTCGCTCGAGCAGAAGAACAGCACGAGCGACAGCTCGGGTTGCGCCAGGCCGGCGTGCAGCTCCTGAACGGCCACTCGAGGCTCTGCGGCACATGACTGCGCGATGCGGATGGTGGGTTCGTCGCCCATCTGCTGCCCTCGTCGTCCGGCGCACGGCGTGTGGTCCCGCGCACACCTCTGCGTCCATGATACTGCCGCGGCGCTTGCGGGTGAGTGTGCGCGTGCACGCACACGACCTCCCCAAGCCTGTCCGCGCACGAGGACGCGGGCGACGCAGCCGTTCCGTGCGTGTACACTAGAGAGGTCCGCCCGGCCGGCGCAGCCCTGCCGGGCGTTCGGGCGTCAGGCAGCAGCCGCTGACCTCGCCGCCATCACCAGCCACCCCGACAGAGAGAATACCCCGTGCACGCCGCCTCCCAGATCCGCAACCTCGCCATCATCGCCCACATCGACCACGGCAAGACGACGCTGATCGACAGCATCTTCCGCGCCGCGCACGTGTTCCGCGAGAACGCGCACGTCGACGAGCGCGTGATGGACAGCAACGACCTCGAGCGCGAGCGCGGCATCACCATCCGCTCCAAGCACTGCACCGTGGAGTGGAAGGACTACCTCATCAACATCATCGACACGCCCGGTCACGCGGACTTCAGCGGCGAGGTCGAGCGGGTGCTGAGCATGGTGAACTCCGTGCTGCTGCTGGTGGACGCCAACGAGGGCCCGATGCCCCAGACGCGCTACGTGCTCATGCGGGCGCTCAGCTTCGGGCTGCGGCCGATCGTCATCGTCAACAAGGCGGACCGGCCCAACGCCGATCCGTCCGGCGCACTGGACAAGACCTTCGACCTCTTCGTCGAGCTGGGCGCGAACAACGAGCAGCTGGACTTCCCCGTGCTCTACGGCTCTGGTCTCGAGGGCTGGATCGTCAGCGATCTGGACGAGTACCAGAAGGAAGAGCGCGAGCGCGAGGAGCACCTGGCTGACGGCGGGACGCTCTCGCCGGCGCTGCTCAAGGAGCTGGCCGACGCCGCCATGAACGATCTCTTCGAGACCATCATCGCCAGCGTCCCCGCGCCGCAGGTCGACCAGGATGCACCGTTCCTCATGCAGGTGAGCACGCTCGCCTGGAGCGACTACATCGGCCGCATCGGGTGCGGGCGCGTGCTCGCCGGCGCGCTCAAGGTCGGCGACGAGGTGCAGCGCATCACGACGCGCCACCTCGAGATCGGCGACCCGGACGCCGGCTGGGAGTTCACCGGCGCGTCGTCCGCGCGGGTGACGCACCTTTGGGTGACTCACGGCCTCGAGAATCGTGAGGTCGAAGAGGCGTCCGCCGGCGACATCGTCTGGCTCGCCGGCCCCGACGACATCACGCTCGGTGACACGCTCGCCTCCCCCGAGCTGGAGGCGGCCGACGTCGCGCTGTCGCCGCTCGAGATCGAGGAGCCGACGGTCAGCATGTTCTTCCTCGTCAACAACGGCCCGTTCGCCGGCCAGGACGGCCGTCCGGCGACTCTGCGTCAGATCAAGGACAGGCTCGAGCGCGAACTGCGCGTCAACGTCGCGCTCCGCGTCGAGGATCTCGGCCGGCCGGACGGCGTCAAGGTCTCTGGTCGTGGCGAACTGCACCTCGCGATCCTCATCGAGGAGATGCGCCGCGAGGGCCTCGAGCTCTGCGTCTCGCGCCCTGAGGTCATCACCCACCGCGACTCCAAGGGCAAGCTGCTGGAGCCGATGGAGCAACTGATCATCGACGTCCCCGAGGAATACCAGGGCACCGTGATCCAGGAGCTCAGCCTGCGTAAGGGCGAGCTGATCGGCGTCGAGGCGACGGGCACCGGCCTCGTGCGTCTCGAGTTCACGATCTCGACGCGCGGCCTGATCGGCTACCGCAACGACTTCCTCACCGAGACCCGCGGCCTCGGCGTCATGAGCTCGCGGTTCACGGGCTACGGCCCGTGGAAGGGCGACCTCCCCGGCCGCGAGCGCGGCTCGCTGGTCAGCCAGACCGGCGGCGAGGCCGCCGGCTACTCGCTCGAGAACCTCCAGAACCGCGCCGTCCTGTTCGTCGGCAACATGACCCCTGTCTACGAAGGGATGATCGTCGGCGAGAACTCACGCAGCGACGACATGCTCTGCAACCCCACCAAGCGCAAGGCGCTGGGCAACTACCGGCAGTCGACGAAGGAGATCGACACGGGGCTCAAGGTCCCGCGGGAGATCACCCTCGAGAGCGCGCTGGAGTGGATCGCCGACGACGAGCTGGTCGAGGTCACGCCCAAGATCGTGCGCGTGCGCAAGCACATCCTCAGCACCGAGCAGCGCAAGAAGTTCGAGAAGCGCGGCGCGGACGCCTGACGTCCGCGCGCCCTGCGCGTTGTATCGGTAGAGCGCGGGCGCGGTAGCATGGTCGCTGCAGAATGGGCAACCGAGATCTTCCCGCTCCTCATCCTCGTGGTCGTCGCGCTCGTCGTTGCGGTGTGGCTGGTGCTCACGCGAGTCTTCAAGAACACGCGCGCCGGCCGGCATGCGTCCCACTTCCTCGACGTGGGCGGCGCGGACATGTCGCCTGAGGACCGGGTCAACTACACCAACCAGCATCCCGGCGCCGGCGGCAACGGCTGACGCTCCGGCGCGGGCGAGGTGAGTACGACGCCGGCCGTGCGTGTGGCGGGCACCTTGGTGTCAGACCGACAGCAGCACGATCCCCGCGAACACCGCCGCGAACCCGGCCCACTGTCGCGGCGCCAGCCGCTCGTGCAGCAGCGCTTGGGCGTAGATCGTGACCACCACCGGCGAGAGGGACCCCAGGATGCTGGTCACGCTGAGATAGCCGATGCCGGTTGCGGCGATGAAGAGGAAGTTCGCCACGGCGAGCAGGACGCCGATGGCGGCGAGAACCGGGACGTTCTGGCCCTTGAGCGACAGACCGCGCCCGGTGAGCAGCACGTAGCCGGCGAGGACCACCGCGGACGTCAGCCTCGTGTCGAACACGGCCCAGACCGGCGCGCCCTTGCCGACCGTGCCGTAGATGAGCAGCATGAAGCCCCAGGCGACGGCGGTGAGGACGGCGAGGATCACCGCCGTGCGCGCGGCGCGGTGGTGTTCCGCGCTGCGACCCCGCTTTTCCTTGCGCGGCGTCCGTGAGATCAGCACCACGCCGCACACGGTCACGGCCATCCCGGCGTAGGCGTGCAGGCCGGGACGCTCGCCGAGCAGGATCCCGGCCGACACCGGGATGAGCACCTCGGCGGCGATGATCGGTGCGACCACGCTCATCGTGCCGATCGCGAGAGCCTTGTAGAACATGACGAGCCCGGCCGCCGTGGCGACCCCGGTGAGGATCAGGAGGAAGAGGTCCCATCCGCCGGGCGGCGCCTGCCGCACGGTGACCAGCGCGACCGCGGCGGCCGCGGCGGCGGCGATCTGGCTGAGCGCGGTGACGTGCCAGACGGAGCGCGTCCGGCTCTCGACGCCGGCGAGGAAGTTGGAGGTCCCCCAGGTGAGGCTGGCCGCCAGGGCGAGGAGAGCGGCGAGCATCTATCGTTCCGTGCGATGCATGACGGCAAGCGTATCGCAATAGTCGGTGAGCCTGCGGCGCACCGCCGGTTGACCCATCTTCAGCGGTCAATGGACTATCGTGGGTGACGGGTGGATAGTATGCGCACGCTTGGCCATGAGGAGGAGGGTGTCATGCCGAAGTACATGATCGTCGCCACCTACAACGCCGAGGGCATGAAGGGCGTACTGCGGGAAGGCGGCAGCGAGCGGCGCAAGATGATCGCCGACATGGCGAAGAACCTCGGCGGCGAGCTGGAGTCGTTCTACTACGCGTTCGGCGCGCACGACGTCTACAGCGTGGTCGACCTCCCCGACAACGTGACCGCGGCCGCGATGGGATCGCACATCACGGCGGGCGGTATGGTGCGCTGCGAGATCACCGTGCTGGTCACGCCGGAGGAGATGGACAAGGCCGCCCGCACGAAGATGTTCTACCGCCCGCCGGGTGACTGAACGCGGCGGGCCGACGAGTTGGAGGCTGCGTGACTGACGGAGGCAAGTTCTACATCGACGGGCAGTGGGTCGAGCCGGCCCAGCCCGGAAACGAGATCGTCGTCGTGAATCCGGCGACCGAAGAGGAGGCGGCGCGAGTGGCGGCCGCCTCTTCCGCCGACGTGGAGTCGGCGGTGCTGGCGGCCCACCGCGCCTTCCCGAGCTGGTCGCAGACGAGCCGCGAGGAGCGCATCGAACTGCTCACCGCGCTGCGCGAGGCGTACAAGAAGCGCATCCCCGAGATCGCGGCCGCGATGACGACCGAGGTCGGCATCCCCAAGGGGCTCGCCGAGGGCGGCCAGGTCCTTGCCGGCGCGCGGCACCTCAAGGTCGCCATCGACGCGCTCAGGGACTACCCGCTGGAGCAGGACTGGGGCACCACACGCATCCGGCGCGAGCCCGTTGGCGTGTGCGCCCTTCTCGCGCCGTGGAACTGGCCGATGAACCAGGTGACCTGCAAGGTCGGCCCGGCGCTCGCCGCCGGCTGCACCATGGTCCTCAAGCCGAGCCAGCTCTCGCCACTCTCCGCGCTCGTGTTCGCCGACGCGGTGGACGAGGCGGGCTTCCCCGCCGGGGTGTTCAACATGATCAACGGCGCCGGCGCGGCTCTCGGGGACGCGTTCGCCACGCACCCGCTCGTCGACATGGTCTCCCTCACGGGATCGACCGTGGTCGGCGGCGTGGTCGGCGCCGCCGCCGCCCCCTCCATCAAGCGTGTCTCGCTGGAGCTGGGCGGCAAGTCAGCCAACATCGTCTTCGGCGACGTGAACGTCGAGAAGGTCGTCCGCTCCGGCACGTTCGGCGTGATGCACAACTCCGGCCAGACCTGCAACGCCCCGACGCGGATGCTGGTCGCGCAGGAGGTCTACGACGAGGCGGTCGAGGTCGCGGCGCGCGCGGCTGACGATGTCGCGGTTGGCGACCCGACGGACGCAGCGACGTTCATGGGTCCCGTGGCCGGGCGCAAGCAGTACGACACCGTGCGCGGCCACATCCGGGTCGGCATCGATGAGGGCGCCCGGCTGGTCGCCGGCGGCCTCGAGCGGCCGGATGGGCTCGGCAAGGGCTTCTTCGTCCGGCCCACCGTGTTCGCCGACGTCACCGCGGACATGCGCGTCTTCCAGGACGAGATCTTCGGCCCCGTGCTGTGCATGACGCCGTTCAAGGACGAGGCGCACGCCATCGAGTTGGCCAACGCCACCGAGTACGGTCTCTCCGGCTACGTGCAGTCGAGGGACGTGGAGCGCGCGCGCCGTGTCGCGAGCCGCATGCGCACCGGCATGGTGCACCTCAACGGCGCGCCGACCGACGCCGGCGCTCCGTTCGGCGGCTACCGCAAGTCGGGCAACGGTCGCGAGTGGGGCGTGTTCGGTCTCGAGGATTACCTGGAGGTCAAGGCCGTGATGGGGTGGTCCGCCCCGAGCTGAGCGCAGTCGTCAGGCGAGGTCCGCGAGCACCAGGTCAACGTCCTCGCGTGTCGTCAGCGGGTTGACGAAGCAGAGGCGGAGCACGGTCTCGCCGGCGTGCCTGGTCGGCATGACGACGGTCACGCCGCGCGCCATCGCGTCCGCGCTCCACGCTGCATAGTCGTCCGCCGTCCATCCGACGCGGCGGACGACGAGCACGGTGAACGAGGGTTCGAGCACCAGCTCGAGCGCCGGAGACGCCTCGACCCGTGAGGCGGCGTAGGCGGCTCTGTCCACGCAGTGGTCCACCGCGGCGGCGTACACGTCGGTGCCATAGGCCAGGACCGACGCCCACAGCGGTACGCCGCGCGCGCGGCGCGTGAGGTGGATCGCGAGATCTGACGGGTTCGGGTCCTCGCCGTCGCAGACGGCGAGGTAGTCGGCTGTCTGCGTCAGCGCACAGCTGGCCGCGACGCGGTCGCGGTAGACCAGGGCGGCGCAGTCGAACGTCGAGTACAGCATCTTGTGCGGGTCGACGATGAACGAGTCCGCCCGCTCGATGCCGTCGAGCAGCGGGCGGGTGCGCGGCGAGAGCAGCGCCGCGCCGCCGTAAGCGCCGTCAACGTGCAGGCGCAGCCCGTGGGCTGCGCACGCATCCGCGACGCCGGCGAGGTCGTCGAAAGCGCCGGTATTGGTGGCGCCGGCCGTCGCGACCACGGCGACCACCTCGTCTGGGTCGAGCGTGGCCAGCGCCTCCTCGAGCACGCGCCGGTCCAGACGGCCGTGCGCGTCGGCCGCGGGCGCCGTCACCAATTCGCAGCCCATGATGTGCGCGGCGGCGGCCATGGAGGAGTGCGCCGAGGCGCCGACGACGATCACGCGGCGGCGGTGAGCCTCCGGCCCGCCGCCGCGCGCCGCCACCAGCGCGCTCAGGTTGGCGATGGAGCCGCCGCTGACGAACGTGCCGCCGGCGGTCGCCGGGAACCCGGCGGCATCAGCCAGCCAGCGCACCACGGCGTCTTCCGCCTCCACGGCGCGGCCGCCCTCGAGGTAGCTGCCGCCGTAGATCATCGCCACGGAGAGCGCCATATCGGCGAGCGCGGCGGCGACGGTCGGTGCGCCTGGGATGAAGGCGAGGAACCGCGGGTGGTCCGGCGGGATCGCCGTCGGCGCCACGCGGTCGCGGAACAACGCCAGCGCCGCGTCCGCGCCGATGCCTTCCGGGTCGATCGCCGGCAGAGAGCCGGCCGCCGCCTTGGGCGGCAGGACGTCGCGCCGGCCGGCGAGGCGCGCGAGCGCCCACTCCGTCACCTCGTGCGCCGCGTGCGCATCCGCGGACGACGGGGTGAACATCGCCGCGGGGTCGGGCTCGCCGCGGTTCCTGCCGGACCGATCGTCACCAGCCGTCATCTGCTTGTCGCTCCCCATGTCTGTCCGTCACTCCCCATCGCAGATGCTCTCGCCGGGCGGCAGGTCGTAGACGCCGCCGCCGATCTCCTTGGCGCCGATCTGCGGGGCGAGCCTGACTCCTCCGGCCCGGAAGCCCTCGGGGTCCTCCTGATCTGTCGCGGTCTCGATGTCGAACACGTTGACCCCCTGCATGCTGCCTCCTTCCGAGGTGGCGCCGGCGCCTGACCGGGGCATGACCAGTCTATGACCCGTGACGAGCAGAAGCGCGCCGTCGCCAAGGCGGCGCTGGCGTACCTGACCCCCGGGATGACCGTCGGGGTCGGGACGGGCAGCACGGCCGCGCTGTTCATCGAGCAGCTGGCGGCGCGGCCGGAGCTGGTCGCCGCGGCCGTACCGAGCTCGGAAGTGACGGCTGCGGCGCTGCGCGCCGCCGGTATCCGTGTGGCCGGTCTGGACGAGGCGCCGGCGCCGGCCGTGTACGTGGACGGCGCCGACGCCGTGGACCCGCAGCTGCGGCTCATCAAGGGCGCCGGCGGGGCGCTCGTCCGCGAGAAGGTGGTGGCGAGCGCCTCCCAGTTCTTCGTCTGCATCGTCGACGAGAGCAAGCTGACGGACAGGCTGGACGGGTCGACCGGAGACCATCCCGAGGGCGCGCCGGTCCCACTCGCCGTTGTGCCGATGGCGGCGGCGCCGGTGGCCGAGCGCCTCCGCGCGCTCGGCGGCAGCGTCGCCGTCCGCCGCGGCTACGTCTCCGACGATGGCCTCGCGATCCTGGACGTCGCCGGCCTCGACCTGAGCGACCCCGAGCGGGTCGAGGCCGAGCTGAAGGCGATCCCCGGCGTGGTCGAGTGCGGGATCTTCGCACGCCGACGGGCCGACGTCGTCCTCGCCGGCGCGGCGTCCGGCGTACGCACCGTCGTTGCGTCCTGACGAGCGTCCGGCCGGCGCCCGCGGCCGCGCCCCCGCGAGTAGAGCAGGTGTGCACGTCCGTTCGCGGCGATAGAGTGTGGGCGGACGGGAGTCGCGACGTGGGAGGGGCAGTGACCGACCAGCATCGCCTGCCGAAGGTGCGGCCGCGCCGCGCGCTCACCATTCTCGCCGCGGCGATCGTCATCGCTGCCGTCCTTGTCCCGGCGGCCGGCGCCCTTCCCTTCAAGTCGTATTCCTACGACCTGCGCGACGTGAGCTCGGGCGCCCGACCCTACGCCGTCTCGGTCGTCCTCCCGCGTGTCGACCCGGGCGTCCACGACGAGTACGGCGTGCGCATGCGCCGCGCGCACGGGGTGCTCTACGACTTCCCGCGCGGTCAGGCGACCTACGGGCTGCTCAATCTCAGCAGCTACGCCGTGACCGACGACGCCTTCTATCTCGACCGCGCGCTCGCCCAGGCGCAGCGCCTGCGCGACACGCGGGTCGTTGCCGGGGAGGCCTGGTACTTCCCCAACCGGCCGTCCAAGCATCGTCATGGCAAGCCCGGCGAGTCCATCGCCGCCCCGTACTACTCGGCGCTCGCCCAGGGGCGCGTGCTGATGTTCTTCTCGCGCCTCGCCGAAGTCACCGGCCTCGAGGTGTGGCGCGACGCCGCGGACCACACGTTCGCCTGCTTCCTGCGCGCCGGCCCTCGTTCCGGCCCCTACGTGGTCAATGTGGACTCCCGCGGCTGCCTCTGGCTGCAGGAGTGGCCGTGGCCGGGCATGCGGCCGGACGACACCTTCAACGGACACAACTCGGCGGCGTTCGGCGTCTACGAGTACTGGCACCTCACCCGGGACGCCCAGGCGCAGGAGGTGTTCCGCGGGGCGGCGACGACCTCGCAGCTCTACGCCGGCACCTTCCGCCGGCCGGGCTGGATCAGCCTGTACTGCCTGGCGCATCGCGATCAGAATCCGTATTACCACAACTACCACGTCGGCCAGTTGCTCGCGCTGTACCGCATGACCGGCGCCGTCGCCTTCGCGCGCTGCGCCGACCAGTTCTCGGCGGACTACCCGAAGCCCGGCCTCTCGGCGACGATGACGGTGGCGCCGGGGCGCTACGCCGCGGTGCGGTTCGACGGCGCCGGCAACGTGCTGGAGCGGCGCACGGTCACGGCGCGGCGTGCGGTGACTACGCGCGTCACGCGGCGCCAGCGGTTGGTCCCCCGCGGCGGCGTCTACCTGCGGGTCGCCGCCGCTCCGTGGGCCGGCTGGTGGCTGGCCGAGCGGCCGGGCAAGGTGTTTGCGGACGGAGCCGTCGTGGTCCGCTCCTACGATCCCGTCCGCAGCGTGAGCCTGCTGGGCGGACGCGCCTACCGGGCCGTGCTGCTCGACAAGCGCGGCCGGGTCGAGGACTCCGTGGCTCTGCGGCCGGACGAGCCGCTCTCGCTGCCCGTCAGCGCCGGGGCGACCGTGCTCGGCCGTCCGGCGGTCCGCCTCGCCGAGGGCGAGCAAGCGAGGTACTGGCTGCTGCTCGAGGAGGGGGCCCGGCTGCGCTGAGCGAGGCGACGCCGGCGGCCGCCGTCAGGCTCGCCGCCTCAGACCTGCTTGAAGATCATGATGCTGCCGGTGTAGCAGCACAGCCACACGCTCTTGGTGGGCGCGTCGTAGGTGATCCCGATCGGCAGTGAGTTGGTCCCGACGCTGTGGATGACCTTCATGTCGCTCGTGCGGACCTGGCTCATGGTGCTCGAGTCGTAGTTGACCACGAACAGCGACTTGCCGTCGGGGGCGATCGCCATGCTGCGCGGCTGGGCCCCGGTGTAGACCTTGTCCACGACCGCGCCCTTCCTGGGGTCGATCTTCGCGACGTTGCCCTCGTTGTTGAGCGTTGCGTACAGGTACTTTCCGTTGCCGGCCATGCACAGGTGCCGCGGGCCGGCGCCGACTCCGCTGATCCACGAGACCGAGAAGTCGGTGAGGTCGACGACGGCGATGTTGGTGGAGCCCATGACGGCGACGTAGGCCGTCTTGGAGTCCGGCGAGACGGCGATGCCGCGCGGGTACGGTCCGAGAGACACGTTCTTGACGAGCTTGCTGGTGTGGACATCGATGACGCTCATGCTGTACGAGCACCAGTTGGTCACCAGCAGGTACTTCTGGTCGGGCGTGACCTCGAGGTACTTGGGGACCTCCCCGACCTTGATGACCTTGTCGATCGTGAGGTCGGCGAGCGAGACACGGTACACGTAGCTGTCGGACTGCCCGCCGGGCGAGCAGGTGTCGTGGCCCTCGACGAAGCCCTCTCCGTACATGGAGTAGTTGGAGATGTAGGCGAAGCGCCCGTCCGGCGTGAACGCGCACTCGACGGGCGCGCCCCTGATGGTCTCGCCGTGGCCCTTGATGCGGAAGTCGGCCGCTGTGATCTCGTCCTGGATGGTCTTGACGAGCTTGGCCGTCCTGGAGTCGTACACGGTGATCGTGTGCTTGTACATCATGTTCTGGGCGAAGACGTAGCCTGTGCCTGAACTGACCACGGACTTGGGCGAGATCTCCGAGCTCACGATGGTCTTGCCCTGCTTGAGCTTGAGCGAGGAGGACGGCGGGCCCGTCCAGGCGGTGGGGCTCGGCGAGGGGGTGAGTACGGCTTGCTGGGCGCCGTCGTTCTTCTCGTCTCCGGGATCAGAGGACCCGGACGGCGTCGAGGGCGAGGAGCCGTCGTTTGCGCCGGAGTCGTCGGACCCGCAGCCGCCGACGGCGACCCAGAGGACTCCGGCGAGCGCCGCGATGACGACGAGCGCAGCGACGAGCGCGAAGAGCCGGCGGCGCCGGTAGACGCGGGACTTGCGCGCGCGCCGGACTCGCCGGCCTGGTGGTCTGGAGCTGCGGCTCGGGCTGCTCATGGACCGGGAGTGTAGCAAACCGCCCGGCCGAACGACGGCGGGCCGGGCGAGCTGGGGCTAGGCGAGGACGGTCGCGAGGCGCCGGAGCGCCTCGTCCAGCGTGTCGCGACGGCAGCCGAAGTTGAGGCGGAGGAAGGCCGGGTCGCCGAAGGCGGCCCCGGCCGACAGCGCTACCCCGGCGGCCCGGCACGCCGCCGCCGGGTCGTCCAGCCCCAGCTCGCGCACGTCGAGCCAGGCGAGGTACGTGGCCTCGACGTGCGACATGCTCACGCGCGGAAGCTCGGCGGCGACGAACGCCTCCAGCGCGTCGCGATTGCCGCGCAGGTAGTCCAGCAGCCCGGCGTGCCATTCGCCGCCCCGGCGGTACGCGGCCTCGGCGGCGGTGACGGCGAAGGAGCCCGGGAACGGCAGAAGACCCTCGCCCGGGCGCAGGAACCGCCGCCGCAACGCCTCGTCCGCGACGATCGCGAAGGCGAAGTTGAGGCCGGGCAGATTGAAGGTCTTGCTCGGCGACATGAACGTGACGATACGATCCTCGTCGCCCGGACCGGCGAGCGCCGTCGGCACGTGGGGCAGGTCGTCGAGGATGAGGTCGCAATGGATCTCGTCGCTGACGAGGACGAGGTCGTGCCGTCGGCAGAAGTCCAGGAGCGCCTCTACCTCGCCCCGGCGCCACACGCGGCCGATGGGGTTGTGCGGGTGGCAGAACAGGAACGCGCGCGTGTCGGCGGTGACGGCCGCTTCCAGGCCCTCGAGCGGCAGCTCCCAGCGCCCGTCTCTGAGTTCGGCCGGCACCGTGACCAGCCGCCGGTCGCGCTGGCCGGGCGCCTCGAGGAACGGCGGGTAGACCGGGGTGACCGTGAGTACCGCCTCACCCGGCGCGGCGAAGGCCTCGCAGGACATGTTGAGCCCGGGTACGATGCCGGGCAGCCAGCAGATCCACTCGCTCTCGATGCGCCAGCCGTACCGGCACTCGAGGTGCGCGACGATCGCCTCGATCAGGGAGTCGGTCGTCAGCGAGTAGCCGAAGACACCGTGCGCGACGCGAGCCTCGAGCGCCTCGACCACCGTCGGCGGCGCCGCGAAATCCATGTCCGCGACCCAGAGCGGCAGCACGGTGTCGTCGTAGAGGTCCCACTTGAAGCTGGCGGTGCCCCTTCGTTCGATGGGGGCGTCGAAGTCGAAGTCCACGCCCCAAGGCTAGCAGACCCGCTCGCGGCCGGGGACCCGTGCGGCCGCTGTGGCCGTCGAGGCTCGCGTGGCTCGGGCCCCTGTCGGTCGCTCCTGCCGCGTGCGCTTCGCTCAGGCCGCGTGCCGGGCCCGACGCATCGCCTTCTCGCGCGCCGCGAAGGCGTGCGAGCGGCAGCGGGCGCTGCAGTACTTGCGCCGCGGGTTCGCGGTGACGAACGGCTCGCCGCACTGATGACAGTGCCGCTCCACCTCCGCCGATCCGAGCCGGTGAAAGTGCACGAGCACCGCCTGGCGCTGGTGGAGCGCGCATCGCGGCGAGGGGTTGTACACGGAGAGGACGGTGGTGCAGTCCGGCTCCGCGCACACCCGGCCTTCACTGTAGGTGCGCACGCGGTCGCTCCTGCGGCCCGAAGCTGGGGGCGTCCAGCTCCCCCTGGTATCTCCATCCATAGTCGATCACGCTGCCCTGGTCGCGCTTGCCTCATCGGGGCATCGGGTGCAGCTGTCCGCGGGGCGGAGGCCGGCGGATGCCTCGGCGAGATCGGAAGGTCTTGTCCAAGGCTCTTCCCTTCCGAGTGGCGTCGTGCACACAAAGACCGTTTCAGTCCTGTATGCTGTGCATGCCGCCCTTTGCCACAAGGGGCCCGGAGTAAGTACCATCTTCTGATCGGCCATCCCCGCTCAAGGAATCGCTTCGCATGAAGATTCGCCTGATCGAACCCATCTCACCGAGCCGCCATCTCTGGTCCAAGTCGTACTTCGTGCGTCTTGGCCTGCCTATGATCGGCGCCGCGCTGGTCGAGGCCGGACACGACGTGCGGATCTTCAATCCGCAGCTGGCGCCGATCGACTGGGCCGACGTGTACTCTTCGGATGTCGTCGGCCTCTCCAGCACCACCTCGACCATCATCGAGGCGTACCGCATCGGCGACGACCTGCGTCGGCGCGGCATCCCGGTCATCATCGGCGGCTCTCACGTGACCTTCATGGCCGACGAGGCGCTGCGGCACGCGGACTACGTCGCGCGCGGCGAGGCCGGAGAGACCGTCATGGTGGAGCTCGCCGAGGCGTTGGCCGGCGATCGCGAGCTCGGCTCCATCACCGGGATCTCGTACTGGGGCGAGGACGGCAACGCCGTGCACGCGCCCCTGCACGAGCGCTGCGAGGATCTGGACACGCTGCCGTTCCCGGATCTCACGCTCGTGGACGGCTACGAACGGATCACCAATACGCCCATCATGACGAGCTGGGGCTGCCCCTTCGACTGCACCTTCTGCTCGGTGACGGCGATGTTCGGCAAGAAGTACCGCTTTCGCAGCGCCGAGAGTGTGGTGGCGGAGATCAAGGAGAAGAAGCCTGAGAAGATCTTCTTCTACGACGACAACATGGCCGCCAACAGGAAGCGCCTCAAGCGGCTCCTCCAGCTCATGATCGACGAAGGCGTCGCCGTGCCGTGGGGCGCCCAGGTGCGCACCGACGTCGTGCGCGACCCGGAGCTCATGGAGCTCATGCGGGCCTCGAACTGTGACTTCGTCGCTCTCGGCCTCGAATCGGTGAACCAGGCCACGCTCGACAGCTTCGAGAAGTCGCAGACGGTAGGGGACATCGAGCACGCCATCAGGATCCTGCACGACTACGGCATCCGGGCCCACGGCATGTTCGTGCTCGGCGCCGACCACGACACGCCGGACTCCGTGGCCGACACCGTCAAGTTCGCGAAGAGGAACAAGATCGACACGGTGATGCTCAACATCCTCACGCCGCTCCCCGGCACGCAGCAGTTCGAGGAACTGGACCGCGAGGGCCGCATCATCGAGCGCGACTGGTCGTTCTACGACGCGCAGCACGTGGTGTTCCGGCCCAAGCAGATGACGCCGCTGCACCTGCTGCAGGAGACCATCAAAGCCAACAAGCGCTTCTACTCCACCTGGCGCCCGGTATGGGCGTTCCACAAGTGGCTGTGGCAGCGCAACGAAGTCCGGAAGCAGAGGGCGTGGGACCGCATGCTCGAGTACGGGTGGCTCTGGTATTACTCGCGCACCTGGTGGACCGCCGCCAAGAACCGCGCCCAGCGCCGTCGGCTCCGGGCGTTGAGCAAGCAGCAGCCGCAGCAGCCGCCGCAGCAGAAGCCTCGCCCTGCCTCGCGCGTCTGCGAGCCCGGGATGGTCTGCGAGCCGGAGAAGCAGCAGGTCTGATCCGCCCGGGCGTGCCTCCGGCGCGCCCGGGGAACAGTCGTGGTGCACGGCGCGCCGCCCGGAGCGGCGCGCGCCACCACCGACGACAGGACGGACACATGGCCACGGCCACCTTCGCCGCCGGCTGCTTCTGGGGCGTCGAGCAGCGCTTCGCCGCGCTGCCGGGCGTCACCAGCACCGAGGTCGGCTACACCGGCGGTACGACCGCGAACCCCAGCTACGAGCAGGTCTGCTCGCACACCACCGGCCACGCCGAGGCGGTACGCCTCGTGTACGACCCGGGCGCAATCAGCTACGAGGAGCTCCTCGCGGCCTTCTTCGGTATGCACGATCCGACGCAGTTGAATCGGCAGGGACCCGACGTCGGCGACCAGTATCGCTCCGCCGTCTTCTTCCATACGCCCGAGCAGGAGACCTCGGCGAAGGCGGCCGTGGAGCAGCTTACCGAGAGCGGCGTATTCAAGCGCCCCATCGTGACGCAGATCGTGGCGGCCCCGGAATGGTGGCGCGCCGAGGAGTACCACCAGAAGTACTTCGAGAAGCACGCGGGCTTCAGCTGCCGTACATGAGCTGACGTGCCGGGACCGCGGCCGCGCCGCAGGAGTGTCACCGCGGGCGCCCCGGAGCGGTCAGAGCGCCGGCGCCGGCGACGGAGACGCGGACGGTGACACGGACGGTGACGCGGACGGTGACGGGCTCGGCGACGGCGAGGGGGTCGGCGTCGGCTTGGGCATCCGGTACTGCTTCAGGAGCCTGATCGTCTTGTCCGAGAGGATGCTCTGATACTTGGCGCGGCCCGGCTCGACGAGGTGGAAGATGTCGAAGAAGTCACGGTCGCGGAAGTGGGCCGCCGCGTTGAAGTGCAGCCACGGGATGTCCCAGGTCCGGGCGAGGCTCGCGCAACCCGCATGGTAGCGCGAGACAGGCGCGTCGAACGAGGAGCCGATGACCGGCAGGTCCCGGGGCAGATCGACCAGCGCGACGCGCAGGTGCCTGCGTTTGCAGGCCCGGATGATCTTCTGCAGCATGCCGAGCTCGGCGCTGAAGTTGGCGCGGAACTCCGGATAGCGGGCCGTCAGCCAGTACGAGACGTAGTAGCGCTTGGTGGAGTAGCTCTGGACGCGCTTGCTCGAGTAGACGTGCTGCGGGTAGTACGTCAGGGGTCTCGGCCGCGGCAGCGTGATCGAAGCCGAGCCCGCCGGGAGACAGAACCGGCCGAGGTTGACGCCGATGTACACGATCGTCGGGACGTTGGCCGGCAGGAGCTTCACGAAGGCGAGGTCCTGTGCGTAGGTGCGGTGCTTGGAGCCGAGGTTGTAGACGTCGACGACGTAGCCGCTTCGACGCTTGATCTGCCGCTCCCAGTCCTCGTCCAGCACCGTGCACTCGCGCGCCGCCGAGCCGCCGAGAAGCACGACCAGCGGGACCTTGGGGCGCCTGGCCCGCAGGTTGGCGACGACCTGCACGCAGTGCTGCCAGTCCCTGCCGTGGTCGTTGCCGCGGGTCTCCTCGCCGACCGGTGCGACGAGGTCGGGCGCGAAGCCCGGCAGCGACGCCCGGGCGGAGCCGACGAGGGCGGTCACGGGTCCGCCGTCATCCTCGGCGCGCGCTGGTGCGGCGACGAGGGTGAGTGCGGCGAGGCCCGCGGCCAGGAGAAGGATCAGGGACAGCCTGGCCGCCACCCGCACGGAGCGGCGGCTGAGGGCCTTACGAGCCGCCGCCATCGTACCCGTAGGCCTTGAGGAGCGCCGCCGTCTTGGCGCTCAGCAGGTTCTGCCACACGGTGCGGCCCGGCTCCACGAGGTGCCAGAGGTCGTAGAAGTCCTGATTGGGCAGTCTGGCCGCGGTGACGAAGCTCACCCACGGGATGTGGTGAGTGGAGGCGAGACGCTTGCACCTGTCACGGAACCTGGCGGTCGGCGCGTTGAGGGAACTGCCGATGATGGCGGTGTCCCGCGGCAGCTCGAAGAGTACCGGCTTGTAGCCGCGCGCCTTGCAGGTCTTGATGAGCGTCTCGAGCACGCCGGCGCTGGTGCTGAAGCTGCGCTTGAACACGGGGTAGCGGTCGGCGATCCAGGCCTGGACGAGCGCCTTCTTCTTCGTCGGCGAAAGGATGCCCGTACTTGTGCTGTACTGGTGCGGCTGTTCCAGGGACGGGGACTCGGTCGGCAAGGGAGACGGCAGCTTGATGGATGCCGTCTTCTGGGTGGAGGTGAACGCACCCAGATTGACGCCGATGAAGACGACGGCGTGCGCGCCCCGCGGAAGGCTCTTCACGATGGCCACGTTCTGCGCCAGCGTGCGGTTGCGCGAGCCCATGTTCCACGCGAGTGTCGACGGACCGCCCCTGTCGACGATCTGGGCGCGCCAGCTCTCGTCGCTGATGGTCGACTCCCGGGCGGCGGACCCGCCGAGCAGGACGACGACCGGTCTGGTCGGGGTGACGGCACGCATGAAGCCGAGGGCCTTCAGGACACGGGCCCAGTCGCCCTCCGCGCCCTTCGCGCTCGCGGTGGCAGCTTCGCCCGAGCTCGGCGAACTGCTGGACTGCGCGTCGCTTGCGCTCGGCGTGACGGCTGCGCCGCCGGTCGCCTGCGCCGAGCACGCCGCAGCGAGCGCGGCCACGAAGGCCAGCGCGATGACAAGCGCGATGACGACACTGGTACGACGGTGACTAGAGCCCATTGGCCCCTCCCGGAAGTGCGACGTCGACTCTAGCATGGACGGCGCGCCGGCCGCGCTCGCGGTGCGCGCCCGGCGCGGCGGATGTAGGGTTGCCCGGCAGCCCGCGAGTCGCCAGGAGGTGACTGCCGTGAAGTACCGCCGCATGCCTATCGAGGAGGAGTCTCCAGAGCAGTTCGGCTATGAGCGCATCCGCTACAACCTCACCGAGAGCTCGGTGCGCGACCGCTCCCTGGCCGACCTCGGCATCGAGCTCCGCGACCTGCTCCTCTTCTACGGCGATCACGCCGGCAACGAGGGCTTCCGCGACCTGGTCGCGGAGCAGAGCGGAGGCGAGGCGGGCGGCGTGACCCGTGACCACGTGCTCGTCACGGCCGGCGCCGCCCAAGCCCTCTTCATCGTCGCCACCTCGCTTCTGGACAAGGGCGACCACCTGGTCGTCATCCGCCCCAACTACGCCACCAACATCGAGACGCCTCGGGCGATCGAGGCCGACGTGAGCTTCCTCGATCTGGCGTTCGACGATGGGTTCCGGATCGACCCGGAGAAGCTCATGGCGCTGGTCACGCCGCGCACGAAGTACGTGAGCGTCACGCTGCCGCACAACCCGACCGGCGTGATGATGGGCGAGGCCGACCTGCGCAGCCTGGTCGGCCGGGTCGAGAGCGCCGGCTGCCGATTGCTGGTCGACGAGACCTACCGCGAGATGACCTTCGGCGAGCCGCTCCCGGTGGCCGCGACCTTGAGCGAGCGGGCGATCAGCGTCAGCTCGCTCAGCAAGACCTACGGCATCCCCGGTATCCGCACCGGCTGGCTGGTCTGCCGCGATGCCGCGCTGATGAAGACCTTCCTCGCCGCCAAGGAGCAGATCGGCATCTGCGGCAGCGTCGTGGACGAGGAGATCGCCGCGCGGGCGTTCGCGCGGCGCGAGGCGTGGCTCGCCGAGCTGCGCCCGCTCATCGCGGCGCGACTGCAGGTCGTCAAGGACTGGATGGCCGGCGAGGAGATGATGGAGTGGGTCGAGCCCAGCGGCGGCGTGGTGTGCTTCCCGCGCATCAAGCCGGAGGTCCCGGTGGACGTGGACGAGTTCTACCGGGTGCTGGGCGAGGTGCACGGCGCCTACGTCGGGCCCGGGCACTGGTTCGAGCAGGACAGGCGCCACATGCGCATCGGCTATGCGTGGCCGCTGCCGGAGGAGCTGGAGGGTGGTCTCGCGGCCGTCTCCGGGTCCATCCGGGCAGCGCTCACGCTCTGACGTCACGAGCGAGGCTGAGAAGATGAGCGTCAAGCACACGTCGGACCAGTTCATGGGCGCCGGAGAGCGCCTGCACCTGCAGGCATGGCTCCCGGCCGGCCCCGATCTCGAGCGACTCCTGGAGCCCGCCGCCGTGATCGCCCTCGTGCACGGGTACGGCGACCACGGCGGCCGGCATGTCTGGTTCGGGGAGGACATGGCCGCGCGCGGCTACGCGGTGTACGCGTACGACCTGCGCGGCCACGGCCTGTCGACCGGCACGCGTGGCCAGATCAAGCGGTTCGACGACTACCTCGACGACACGGCGATCTTCCTGGACGAGGTGCGCCGGCGGCAGCCGGGCAAGCCCATCGTGCTGCTCGGGCACAGCCTCGGAGGTCTCATCTGTGCCCGCTTCGCGGAGGAGCGCCCCTGCGACGTGCGGGCGCTCGTCCTCTCCTCGCCGTTCTTCGCGCTCACGGTGCAGCCGGAGCCGACGAAGCTTTTCGGCGCCAGACTGCTCTCCAAGCTCTGGCCGGGCCGCGACATCGGCAACACCGTGATGGCCGCCGACCTCTCGCACGACCAGACGGTCGTGGACGCCTACGTCACGGACCCGCTCGTCCACCACGTCGCCACGGCGCGCTGGGCGGCCGAGGCCCTGGCCGCCCAGGACGCGGTCATGGCAGGAGCGCCACGCGTCACCCTGCCGCTGCTGCTGCTGTACGGCACGGACGACCAGGTCGCCGACCCGGCGTTCGCCGAAGTGTTCTTCGCCACCGTCGGGTCGACCGCCAAGAAGCTCGTGCCCTACAAGCACTTCTACCACGAGCTCTTCAACGAGGCGGAGCGCGACAAGGTGTTCGCCGACGTCGCGGCCTGGCTCGCCGAGAGGCTGCCGGCGGCGCGGGAGGATGAAGGCTCGGACTGACCGGCCGCGGTCAGCGGAGCGCGACGGGCGGCTGGGTGGAGCGCGTCTCGCCCGGCCGGCCGGCGGTGCTCATGTAGACGACCGGCTCCACGTCCGGGTCGACGCCGAGGATGCCCGCCGCCTCCTCGTCGAAGAAGGCGGCGATCTGGCAGGTCCCGAGGCCGAGCGCCGTCGCCGCCAGGGCGACGTTCCCGGCGATGTGGCCGGCGTCCAGCAGCACGTAGCGGAGGAAGCGCTCGCCGTACTTCCAGCGCGAGCGCTCCAGTACCGCGGTCCAGACGAACACGGCTTGCGCGTCGGCGGCGATCCGCTGGTCGAGCGCCGCGCGGGCGATCGGCAGCCGCAGGTCGCCCGCGTGCACGCACTCGAGCGCGCGGCCGAGCACGTCGTAGTGGTACAGGCCCTGCTCGAGCCCCTCGACATCGTTGGCGATCACGTAGTGCTCGACGGGGTAGAGGCCGCCGGCCGACGGCGCGGTGCGGAAGGCGAAGCCGTCCTGGCGTGCCGTGACCCCGGCGGCCGCCCACAGCAGCGCCGACAGCTCGCCGAGGGCGAGCGGCTCGGAGGAGTACGCCCGCAGGCTTCTGCGGCGAGCCATCGCGTCGAACACGCCGCTGTCGTCCAGCGCGAGGTCGGGCAGCTTCACGCGCACGGCGTCGGGATACGTCTTGAACCAGTCCGGCTGGCGCGCCCAGTCCATGCGGCCGCCGACGAGATGCGCGCGGCCGTGCCGGGTCGCGCGCAGATAGCCCTGGCCGAGATCGTCGTTCACTCCGCCCTCACTCATCCCGGCCAGCCGACCTGTAGGGCGTCGGGATGAACTCCACGGACGGACGCCGCTGGCTGCGACGCGGATACAGCGTCATGAGTTCGTAGACCACGTCCGGCACCGCGTCGGACACCGGCAGCCCGAGGGTTCGAGCCTCCTCCAGGCGGATCGGGTAGTCGTGGGTCCAGCGTCCCTCGCTGAGCAGGGCCGCGAGCCGTTTCGCCTCAGCCTCGTCCACGCGGCCCTCCAGCAGTTCCTCGACCGTCGCGCGCACCTGGTCGATCGCCTTGCGTGCGACGTCGCCGAGGATCAGTGTCTCGTCGTCCCGGTTGGGGTTGTCCTGTTCCAGCGCCTTGAGGATCGACGCCGCCGGCCACGACCCGCGCGGCAGGCTTCCGAGCTGCGGGTCGACCGGCCCGAGCACGGCGTCCGGGTCCATGAGGATCTCGTCGGCGGCGAGCGCCACGAGCGTGCCGCCCGACATCGCGTAGTGCGGCACGATCACGGTGATCCGACCGTCGTGGCGTTTGAGTGCGTGGGCGATCTGGTCGCTGGCGAGCACCAGCCCGCCGGGCGTGTGCAGGAGCAGGTCGATCGGCATGTCGGCCGGCGTGAGCCGGATCGCGCGCAGCAGCTGCTCCGAGTCGTCGATGTCGATGTAGCGCCCGAAGGCCAGGCCGAAGAGCCCGAAGCCTTCCTGCCGGTGGATCAGCGTGATGACGCGGGAGCCGCGTGTCCGCTCCAGGCGCCGGATGAGGTCCCGCCGGTGCCGGTCCCGGCGCCGGCGGAACAGGCGCGGGACGCCCCAGAGCAGAACGACGGCGATGACGATCGCGAGAAGGATCCAGACGCCCGCGCTCACGTCAGCGCCTGACCGATGGGCCGGGGTCGAGGTGGAAGGCGGAGAACTGATTGCGCAGCTCCGCCTGATGACGCAGTTCCCCGGTCGCAGCGAGGTTCTTGCGCCGGCTCCACCAGCGGCTTGCCTTTGTCTCCGGCGCCGGCTCCGGCGGCGGCGTGCGAACACCCACCACGCGGCCGTACCGGTCGGTCACGATGGGGTCGAGCTCTGGGGGCCGCGGTCGGCGTCGTCGGAACATGCCGGTACTGTTCCCGCGCCGGCCGTCCGGGATGCACTGGCGGCCTCTCGGCAGGCGAGGTCGCCCGGACCTGGCAGGCGCGGTCGTCACGCCCCGGCGCCTAGAGCAGGTGGCTGAAGTTGCCGGTGCCCCAGGGTGAGGCGCCGACGGCCGCGGCCACCGCCGTCGAGTCGTCGCCGCGGCGCAGCGCGTCGAGGATGCCGCCGTAGTAGCCGTTCTTGAGCGTGATCATCGTCGCTTCGAGGCCCTGCTTCCAGCTGGTGTACGCCTTGACGCCGACCGAGTTGAACACGGTGGCCCCGGGCATGCTCTGCGTCGTGTTCAGCGGATTGTAGTAGGCGGTGTTGTACCAGTGACCGCCCTCGGCCATCTCCCAGGCGGTGACGGCGGCCACGTTGTCCGCGGTCACGGGAAAGCGCATCGCGACCAGCAGTGCCCTGGCCCAGGTGAGCTGGTTGAACTGCCCGTTCTTGGCCATCGCCAGCGCGGCGCCCAGACCTCCGCTGGCGAGGATCTTCTTGATGCGCTTGGTGACGTCCTGGAGGATCGCCGAGCGCTCGGCCAGCTTCTGGTCCAGTTCGACCTTCTGGCTCTGCACCTCCTGGGCGGCGGCGACGGCCTCCTCGTGGTCCTGCTCCACCTGGCGCTCGAGCCTTCGCGATTCCCGCGCCAGCCGCTGTGCCTCGTTCTCGGACCGGCGGTCCTGGTCGGCGATCGCCCGCTGCAGGGAGCGGATGGTGTCGATGTCGGCGAGGCTCTGGATGCTCGAGAGGATGTCGAACCAGTCGAGATCGCCGGTCTTGTACATGGTGGCCGCGCGCCGGGCGAGGATCTCGCGCTGCATGTCGAGCTCGTTCTCGGCGCGCCTCAAGTCGATGCGCGAACGCGTGAGGCGCTGGTTGACCTCGTCGAGCTTCGCCTGGGCCTCGATCAGCTTCTGACCCACCGTCTGCAGGTCGTTCTGCAGGTTCGCCATCTCGGTGCGCGTGCGCTTGGCCTCCTTCTGCAGATCGTAGAGGGAGGGGGCGGCCGCCGCATGCGGAGCGGCCGCGGCGGCTACGACGAGTGCAACCAGGAGGAAGGAGAGCAGAGCCGCGCCGGCCGCGGCCGTACGGCGCGGCCCCGTCGCGTCACGGGTGTGTCTGGAGGGGATGGACTCGTCTCCGACCATGTCGCTGCCCTGCATGCTCACTGTTCGGGGTATCGGCCCGGCTGGGCGCTTCTTGACCGCTGGACAGGCCGGCGCATCGCGCCGGCCTGTGAGGGGAGCTTCGCGCCGGCGGCGCGAATTCCTCTGATCCGAGGGTAGCCGGGAGCGAACGCGACCGCCACCGGAGAGCCAATCCTGATAAAACATACGGTTTTATAGTGTTTTATGGGTGCCGGCTGGGTATGGTTCTCATCGCTGCCAGCGGGAGGGACGCCACCGGCGCTCCCTGCCCAGAACGCGTCCGCGCAGGGGTTGTGGGCGCAGACCAGGAGGAGCACCATGAAGACCGCCTTTGGCGACAGCTCGAGACTCGCAATCGGGCTGGTGGTGGCAGTGTCGCTCGCCGTCCTCGCCGTCGTGCTTGTCGCAAGCCCCGCCGATTCGAGTTCGTCCGAGCCGCCACATCCCGTGGCGGGAGGCTCCCTCGATCCGGCGACCATCCCCAAGTTCCAGGAGCCGCTGGTCATCCCGCCGGCCATGCCGCGCACGGGCGTCCTCAACGGCAAGGGGAAGCAGGTCGACTACTACGAGATCGCCGTCAAGCAGTTCGAGCAGTACATCCTCCCGATGGGCTGGTCCCAGACCAACGCCATCGGGCCGACCACCGTGTGGAGCTACGGCTCCATGGTCGACCCCCGGCCGGTCGCCGAGGGTGGGACGCTCAACTACCCGGCCCTGACGATCGAGGCCAATCAGAACCGGCCGGTGCGCGTGAAGTGGATCAACGGCCTGGTGGATGCCGACGGCAACTACCTGCCGCATCTCTTCGCCGTCGACCAGACGCTGCACTGGGCCAATCCGCCCGGCGGCTCGGGTGGCACCGATTCGCACGGCATGGACGGGATGCCCTACACCGGGCCCGTGCCGATCGTGACGCACGTGCACGGCGCCCACACCACCGAAGACAGCGACGGCTATCCGGAGGCTTGGTACCTGCCGGCGGCCGACAACATCCCGGCCGGCTACGCAAGCGGCGGTTCCTTCTACGAGCAGTTCAAGCAGGAAGCCGAGGCCAGACAGGGTCAGGCGTGGGAGCCCGGCTCGGCCGTGTTCCAGTACCCGAACGACCAGCGGCCGGCCACGCTGTGGTACCACGACCACGCGCTCGGCATGACCCGGCTCAACGTCTACGCCGGCCCGGCTGGGTTCTACCTGCTGCGCAAACAGGGTGACAAGGTGGCAGCCAGGCTGCCGAAGCCCGCTCCGCAGCGGGGGGACAAGCCCGGGACCAAGTATCGTGAGATCCCGATCGCCATCCAGGACCGCTCGTTCAACGCCGACGGGTCGCTGTACTACCCCGACAACCGCGCCTTCTTCGAGGGCCTGAACGTGCCGGGGCAGTCGCAGCAGTTCCCCGGCGCGCCCGAGCTGCGTATCCCGTTCACCCCGGAGACGGCGCTGGACGGCCAGATGAGCGACATCTCGCCACAGTGGAACCCCGAGTTCTTCGGTAACACCATGGTCGTGAACGGCAAGACCTGGCCGTATCTGAACGTCGAGCAGCGGCGTTACCGCTTCCGGCTGCTGAACGGCGCCCAGTCCCGGTTCCTCATCCTCAAGATGAGCAACGGCATGTCCTTCACGCAGATCGGCAGTGAGGGCGGCTACCTGCCCAAGCCGGTCAGGTTGAAGGAACTGCTGATCGCGCCGGCGGAGCGCGCCGACGTGATCGTCGACTTCAGCGAGGTCAAGCGCGGGACGCGGATCGTCCTGCACAACGTCGGCCCGGACGAGCCGTTCGGCGGCGGTGAGGCCGGTGAGGAGTTCGACCCGGCCGACCCGGGCACGACCGGCCAGGTCATGCAGTTCCGCGTCGGAAAGGCCACGTCGCCTGACACGAGCGCGACGCCGGGCAAGCTCAGGCTGCCGGAGATCAAGCGGCTGCCGAAAGCGAGCGTCGTCCGCAACGTCAGTCTGAACGAGCTGGATTCGGCCACCGTCAAAGCGTCCGAGGACGAGCAGGGCAACGTCATCCTGGATCCGAGCGGAGAGCCGTTCGGACCCCAGGAGGCCGCGCTCGGAACCTGGGAGAAGATGCCGGGTGACGACATGGGGACCCCCATGCCCATGATGTGGATGGACCCCGTGACGGAGAATCCCGCCGTGGGCGCCGTCGAGAGCTGGGTCATACGCAACTTCACCATGGACGCGCATCCGATCCACATCCACCAGGTGCAGTTCCAGGTGCAACGGCGGGTGGTCACGGACCCGATGATGTCGCCGCACGGCAACCTCGGGGAGGGCGCGGTCATCCAGCCCGAAGCGTGGGAGACCGGCTACAAGGACACCGTCATCGTCTATCCGGGTGAGCTGACCCGGGTCAAGGCGAGGTTCACCATCGCCGGACTGTTCGTGTGGCACTGCCACATCATCGAGCACGAGGACAACGAGATGATGCGGCCGTTCCGGGTCGGCCCGGCGCCGATGGACGCGGTCATGACGACGCCGCAGTGACAGGCGGTGAGATGATGCCGCGCCGCTGATCCGGGGCGTGGCGCAGAGACGGCCGGGGCGGGAGCTCGTGAGGAGCGCCCGCCCTGGCCGTTCGTCGTTCCGGCGGCGTGCGCGGCGGCCTCAGACCGCCGTGGCGGCCTCCCGCAGCGCTGCCCACGCGCCGGCGACGTGCTCGCGCTCCGTGGGCTGCGCACCCACGGAAACGCGGATGATGAGCCGGCCCTTGAGCAGCGAGGTGCCGAAGTAGTACTTGCCGCCGGCGGTGACGCGCGCGACGACGGCCGCGTTGTGCGCCGCGAGCGCCTCCTCGTCGCCGGCCATGGCCGGCGGCACGTGCCGCAGGGAGACGGTCTGCAGCGGCGCCGGCGCCATGAGACCCCAGTCCGGCGCCTCCACGACCTGTTCGGCCAGCCAGGAGGCGTTGCCGACGTCGCGGCGGATGCGCGCCTGGAGGCCCTCGACGCCCTCGGCGCGCAGCAGGAACCACAGCTTGAGCGCCCGGAAGCGGCGACCGAGCGGGATGCCCCAGTCGCGCAGGTTGCGCACCTGCCCGTCCTGCGCCGTGCGCAGGTAGCTCGGGTCCGTGCTCATGACCCGCACCAGGTGCTCTGGATCGCGGACGTAGTAGGCGGAGAGGTCGAACCCCGTGCCCATCCACTTGTGGGGGTTGAAGACGACGGAGTCGGCGCGGTCCACGCCATCCCACATCCAGCGGTACTCAGGGCAGATCATGGCCGTGCCGGCGAGCGCCGCGTCGACGTGGAGCCAGATGTCGCGGCGCTCGCAGAGGTCGGCGATGCCGGCCACCGGGTCGAGCGCCGTGGTCGCGGTCGTGCCGACCCCCGCGACCACGGCGCAGGGCCGGCGGCCGGCCGCCAGATCGTCGTCCACGGCGCGCTCGAGCAGGTCGAGCCGGAGCGCGTGCTCGTCGTCCGTGCCGATGAGGCGCAGGTGCTCGGCGCCGAACCCGGCGAGGAGCGCGGCTTTGGGGATCGAACTGTGCGCCTGGTCGCTCGCGTAGACCACGAGCGGCGCGTCCTCGGCTTGGAGCCCACCGCGGTTCTGCGAGAACCCCGAGGTGCGCTCGCGAGCGCAGAGCAAGGCGGTGAAGGTGGACGTGCTGGCGGTGTCCTCGATCACGCCGGTGAACGCGTCCGGCAGACCCACCATGTCCCGCAGCCACTCCATGACGACGTCCTCGACCTCGGTGGCGGCGGGGCTGGTCTGCCAGCTCATGCCCTGCACGCCGAGCCCGGCCGAGACGAGGTCGGCGAGCACCGACGAGAGGTCGCTGTTGCTCGGGAAGTAGTGCAGGAAGCCGGGGTGGTTCCAGTGGGTGATCCCCGGCATGACGATGCGGTCGAGGTCGTCGACGATGTCGCCGAGGCCTCCGCCGTGCAGCGGCGGCTCGGCGGGCAGCTTCTCTGCCACCTCGCCCGGCTGCACCTGGCTCATCACCGGGTAGTCGTCGATCCGCTCGCGGTAGTCGGCGACCCAGTCGATCAGCTCGTGGCCGAGCTTGCGGAACTCGTTGGCGTCCATCCTGCTCTCTCCCTTGTCGACCGCGTGAAGAGCCTACACGCGCTCAGCGCCGGCGCGCGACCAGGACATCCGAGCTCAGGAACCAGTCGGTGACGGGGAAGCTTGCGAGGACGATCCACTCGTCGCCGTCGAGCAGGGAGCCGAGTCCGAGAGGGCGGCACCCGCCGAGCAGCGCCGGGTTCAGGCTCCACAGCGCCTGCCAGAGACGAGTGACGAGACGCGCCGGCGGCGTGCGGCCCGGGGCGAGGCTCGCCAGGGCGAGCAGCCCACCGGGCCGCAGCACCCGGCGCGCCTCGGCGACGAACGCGGCGCCGTCCGCCGGGCTGAGCAGATCGAGCACGTAGGTGCTGACGACCCGGTCGCACGAGCCGTCCGGGACGGGGAAGCTCACGCGGCCGTCGGTGAGCTCGACGCGGGCGCGCCCGGCCCACGGCGCGACGGCGGCGCTCGCGAGCTCGGTCATGCGAGGGCTGACGTCGAGCCCCAGGTAGGTCGCGCCGTCGGGGAGCCGCTCCCGCAGCAGCCGGGCGGCGAACCGTCCGGTGCCGCAGCCGAACTCGACCACGGACGCGGCGCGCGCGAAATCGCCCTGCGCCGCAAGCGCGTCGAGCGCGCGGCGCTCACTCAGGGGCCGCGCGTCCTGCCCGCGGCCGATCCGGTCGTAGAAGCGCCTTGCCTGTTCGGGGGTGATGAACCGTGCCGTCATGGTGCGGTCATCCTACCGCGGCCGGGTCAGGTGGCTCGATGACCTGCGCCGTCGGCCGGGCGGCTTGCCCGCGGGCGCGGGTGGAGGGACGATGGGCGACGGTCAGTCCATCCCTGGTCCCGGAGGCCGCCGTGCACATCGAACCGTTCCTGGTCGAGCAGTGGATGAACGCCCACGAGACGACGGCCACCTGGAACATCGCCGAGACCTGCGTCGACTCCCTGACGCTGGACGAGCTGCTCGCGCTCAGCGGCGACGCCGACGGCGTGGTGCGTCGCCTCCGGGAGACCTGGCTCGGCTACGGGGACATCGTCGGCTCGCCGCGGCTGCGGGCCGCCATCGCGGCGCTCTACGGCGAAGGCATCACGCCGGACCACGTCCTCACGGCCAACGGCGCGATCGGCGCCAACTTCCTCGCCCTGTACGCGCTCGTCGAGCCGGGGACCACCGTAGTCACGGTGCAGCCGACCTACCAGCAGCTCTTCTCGGTGCCGGCGTCGCTCGGCGCCGAGGTGCGCGAGCTGCGGCTCCGCGAGGAGGACGGGTACCTGCCCGACCCGGACGCGATCCGCGCGCTCACCGACGAGCGCACCGACCTCATCGTGCTGAACAACCCGAACAATCCGACCGGAGCGCTGATCGACGAGCCGCTTCTTCGCGAGATCGTGGAAGTGGCCCGGGAGCGCGACGCGTGGCTCTTCTGCGACGAGGTGTACCGCATGCTCGAGCACGAGCCGGGCACGACGGCGCCGTCGGTCGCCGACCTCTACGAGAAGGGCGTCAGCAGCGGCAGCATGAGCAAGAGCTACTCGCTGGCCGGGCTGCGCACCGGATGGGTCGCCGGGCCGCGCGAGGTCATCGAACGGTGCCTCGATGTGCGCGACTACACGACCATCAGCGGCGGCGTGCTCGACGACGCCCTCGCCGCTGTCGCCCTGGAGAACAAGGACCGTGTGCTCCACCGTAGCCTGGAGATCGTGCGCGGCAACCTGGCGGTCGTCGACGCGTGGATCGCGCGGGAGCCGCGGCTGCGTTACATCCGCCCGCGCGCCGGCACCATCGCCCTCGTCCGCTACGACTACGACCTGCCCTCCGTGGAGTTCTGCCAGGGACTCTTCGACTTCAACGGCGCCTTTGTCATGCCGGGCGCCGCCTTCGGCGAGGAGCACGCGTTCCGCCTCGGCTACGCGTGCGCTCGCGACGTGCTCGAAGGCGGCCTCGCCGCCGTCTCCGCGTACCTGCGGACGCTCGAGGGCTGAACCCGGGACACAGGGCCACCCGTCGCCCCGCTCCGCCCGCCCTTTGCTATCGAACGCGGGCGTTTCCGGACGCTCTGTTCTGCCGCTCCGGATTCGACTAGGGTGTCGCGCGAGGAGACGTCTTCGGAGAACCGGCGTGAAGACCGCCACCGAGGGGACCCGAGGCAGCGTCGGGGGAAGGGGCCTTCATGAAACGCAGTCTGGCGCGCTTTGCCATATCCCTGTTTGTTGCGAGCGCCGCGTTCGCGTGTTTCGTGGGCGCGGCGCTCGCCGACGAACACACCTGGACCAACGGGTCGGGCGGCCTCTGGTCCGACGGGGCCAACTGGAACAAGGGGACCGCTCCGGTCGATGGCGACACGGTGCTCTTCCCGACGTTCGGCCCGGCCACGATCCATGCGGCCAACGACCTGGCTCCCGGCCTCAAGCTCGGCGGCATCACGGTCCTGGATCACTGGGTGGTCACCGGCAACCCAATCACCCTCGATGGCGACCTGAGCGTGCGGAATCTCAACTCCACTCGCGTCGACTGGCAGGTGCCTCTGACCCTCGCGGCGCCGCACTCGCTCAGCGTACAGACCTATGCGCGGCTGACGCTGAACACCACCATCGACACCGCCGGTCACCTGCTCACTGTGGCGACCGACGGCAGCGTCCTGGCTGATGGCGAGGTCGTCGCCAACGGTGTCATCTCGGGCGGCGGCGGGGTCACCAAGACGGGCGCCGGGATGTTCATGCCGGTGGCGGCGAACACCTACACCGGCGCCACGACGGTCTCGGGCGGGAAGCTGCTGATCGGCGCGGCGGACACGCTCCCGTCCGGGGCCGGCAAGGGAGCCGTCAGCGTCGCCGCGGGCGCGACCCTTGACCTGGCGGGCGACGCCCAGACCGTCAACGACCTGAGCGGCGCAGGCTCCGTGACGACCGGCGGCGCCACGCTCACCGTGTTCTCCCGCGTCTCCGGGTCGGAGTTCGCCGGGGTCATCAGTGGTACCGGCAGCCTCACCAAGACCGGCGACGGCGCCTTCGGCCTGTCCGGCGAGAACACCTACACCGGCGAGACGACGATCTCTGGATACCTCTTTCTGCTGCACGCCGACGCCATAGCCTCGAGCACCGCGGTCACGGTGAATGCGGGGGGCACCGTTGTCACTGGGCTCGGTCACCCACAGGCGTTCACCGACCTGAGCGGCTCGGGGAGTGTGTGGTTGGGCGACCTGCCCGTTTCCGGCCCTTGGACGCTCAAGAGCGTCGCCGGGAGCACCTTCAGCGGGGAATTCCAGCTCAGCCCGCCTGTCCCTGCGGGTTTCGAGATTCGGAAGACCGGCGCCGGGGCGTTCACGTTCGCCGGCTCTGTGAGCGGCGGCAGGATCGGTAGCCTCCAGGTGGCGGAAGGCACCTTCTTGGTCGCCTCAGGCCACGCGCTCCCCGGCGATCTTCCCGTTACCGTCAAAGACGGCGCCGTGTACGGCGGCGGCGGGACGGCGGAGTCCGTGAACGCCGAAGTGGGTGGCACGGTCTGGCCGGGCGCTGGGACCCTGCTCCCGACTTCTCTGACGGTCGACGGCCCCATCGCCATCGCAGACTCGCTCAAGGTGTGCGTGGCGAACCTCGAACCGGGCTTCGCCACCGACGCGGTCGTCGCCGACTCGGCGACCCTGGGTAACGCCGACCCCGCGCACCCGTTCACCGTCCACCTGGTCTCGGTGCCCTTCGACCCGCCGGGTCCCGCGTGGGACCCGGCGCAGAGCTGCCGCTGGCACGTGGTCGTCGCCGACACCCCGATCACCCAGGTCGGGGCGCCATTCGTGATCGACGCGAGTGGGTTCACGCCCGACGTGGACGGCGGCTCCTTCAGCTGGGAGACCAGCTCCGCCGACGGCAAGTACTACGGCGACGTCGTGTTCACGCCGCTGGCGCAGTTCGACGGCAGCCCGTCGGTCGGCGGCGGCACGGTCTTCGCGGCCGGCGGCACCCGACCGGTGACCTGGGCGACCGACTCGGCGCCACCGACGGACTCCGTCTTCAAGCTCTACGCGGTGGCCCCGGTCACGAGCGCTGCGACGCTCATCGGCACCGAGCCTGCCAGCTCCGCGACCAGCTACGACTTCGACTGGGCGATCGCCCTGGCGCCCGCGGCCGGCTGGCGCGTGCGCGTCGAGCTCTGGTCGGCGGCGAGCGGCGGCGTCAAGCTGCGCGAGGCCGACAGCCAGAGCTTCCAGCTGCTGGCGGCCTCGTACCCGATCACCGTGAGCGCCGGCGACCACGGCTCCGTCACGCCGGCGAGCGGCCCGGTCGCGACCTTCTCGAGGCCGACATACGCGATCGCCGCCGACCCGGGCTACGCGATCGCGACGGTGACCGCCGACGGTTCCGCCGTCACCCCGGCCCCGGCGAGCTACACCTTCACCGACGTGCGCGAGGAGCACGCGATCGACGCCACCTTCGCGCCGCTCCCCGACAACCTGCCGACCTGCACAGTCTCCGGCCAGCGTTCCGGCTGGAGCAGCGTCCCGGTGACCCTGACGTTCACCGGGCACCCCGGCCCCTACGGGGTCGCCGTCGCCGGGACCCAGTATCGCGTGGGCGACGGCGCCTGGGTGGACGGCGCGACCGTGAGAATCTCCGCGCAGGGCACGACGAGGGTGCAGTACCGTGCCATGGACGCGGACGGCATCGTCGGCCCGGCGCGCTCGCTCACCGTGCGCATCGACTCGAGGCCGCCGCGCCTCGAGGCCAAAGGCGCGACCGGCAAGGCCTGGGGTGGCGGCGCCAGGGTGCTCTACCGCGTCACCGACGCTTCGCCGAACGCCGGCAAGTGCCGGGTCAGGCTCGTCGTGCTCAGCGCGGCCGGCCGCGTGCTCACCCGCGCTACCACGAACCCGGTACCGACGGACCGCTGGCGCCGCATCCGCCTCAGCACCGGCCAGCTCGGCCCGGGCACGTACCGCGTCCGTCTCCGAGCCGTTGACGCGGCCGGCAACGTGCAGCGCAAGGCGACGGTGGTGTGGCTCGTGGTGAGGTGGTGAGCCTGACCGCCACGGTGTGAGGAGGGGCCGGGCGCCGCAGGGCACCCGGCCCCTCCCGCCCGTGGACTAGAATGGCCGCGCATGGACGAGCGACCCACACACGACACCGCGCTCAAGGATTCCGCCCCGCGTCGCACCTGGCTGGCCGCGGAACGGACGTACCTGGCGTGGCTCCGGACGGGGTTCGCCGCGCTGGCGCTGGCCATCGCCGTCGGCCGGCTGCTGCCGGCGCTCATCAGCGTCTCTCACGCCGCCTTCGGGCTGGTCGGGGCCGCCTACGGCGTCTTCGGCGTGTACATCATCGTCCTGGGCGCCTACAGGACGCAGCGCGTGCGCGGCGCCCTCCACGCCAACGACCCGTTGCCATCCGACATGTGGGTCATCTGGTCACTCACCCTCATCGGCGTCGTCCTCGCCGTCGCCACCATCGGCCTGATCTTCCTGGAGGTCTGACCCATGAGTCACTACGGCCCGTCGCGTGAGCTCGTCGTCGATGTCTGCCACACCCTCCTCGAGCGCGGCTACCTCAAGGCGACGGAGGGCAATGTCTCTGTGCGCGTGCCCGGTGAGGACGCGTACGCGATCACGCCGTCGAGCTACGACTACGGCAAGATGGAGCCCGGCGACATCTGCGTCCTGGGGCTCGACGGACGGCACATCCTCGGCGCCAAGAAGGCATCGATCGAGGCCTCGATGCACGCGGCGGTGTACGAGCGGCGGGACGACGTGAGCGTCATCATCCACACGCACCAGCCGTACGCGAGCGCGCTTGCGCTGATGGAGCGGCCGATCCCCGCCCTGTTCGACGAACAGGTGCGCTACCTCGGCCGCTCGGTCGAGCTCGTCTCGTACGCCCCGTCGGGGACGAGCTTCCTCAAGAAGAACGTGGCGAGGAAGCTCGCGAGCGGCGCCAATGCGTACATCCTCGAGAACCACGGCGTGCTGGTGCTCGGCGGCGACGCCGAGCAGGCCGTGCACAACATGGCGCTGCTCGAGAAGGTCGCGCTCGACTACCTGCTCGCGCTGCTCACCGACGGCCGCGCTGAGAAGGTCCCACTGCCCATCCGCGAGATCGCCTTCCAGAAGCTGCGCAAGGACGAGAAGAAGCTGGCGGTCCAGGTCGGGGAGGCCAGGGCGGCGCGCGAGGCGGCGGAGGCGCGCCACGCCGGGGAGAAGGCCGCGGAAGAGGCGCGGGCGGCCGCGGGCGAGCCCGCGCCCGAGCCGGCGTCGGTCCCGGCCGCCGCGGCGACCGGCGAGTCGGGCCCCTCCGGCGCCCAGCTCGCCGGCTACGCCGTCAGCCGCTACCCGGACATCCCGGCCGTCTACCGGCGGCTGAGCGACCTCATCTCCCAGCCCATCCGCCCGGTCCGCCGCGACGTCATGGAGGGCTACCTCGCCTGGTTCGACGCGAACTGCCGCCGCAGCAAGGATCTGACCGACGCCGCGATGGAGGTCATCCCCGGCGGCGTGCAGCACAACCTCGCTTTCAACTACCCCTTCCCGTTGGCCATCGAGAAGGCCGAGGGCGCGCGTCTGTGGGATGTCGACGGCAACGAGTACATCGACTTCCTGCAGGCCGGCGGGCCCACCGTCCTCGGCAGCAACTACGAGCCGCTCCGGCGGCAGGTCGCCGAGGTCGTCGAGGAGTCCGGCCCGGTCACCGGCCTCTTCCACGAGTACGAGCTCAAGCTGGCGGAACTGGTGAGCCGGCTCATGCCGGCGTGCGAGATGTTCCGCATGCTCGGCTCGGGCACCGAGAGCGTAATGGCGGCGATCCGCGGCGCCCGCGCCTTCACCGGCAAGAAGTGGGTGATCAAGGTCGGCGGCGCGTACCATGGCTGGAGCGACCAGATGGTCTACGGCCTCCACGTGCCCGGCACCTGGCGGTTCGAGGCCAAGGGCATCCCCTACGGGGCGACGGCGCGCACGCGCGAGGTGTTCCCCAACGACCTGGACGCGCTGCGCAGGAAGCTGAAGCAGAACCAGCGGATGGGCGGCACGGCGGCCGTGATCGTCGAGCCGGTCGGACCGGAGAGCGGCACGCGGCCGGTGCCGTTCGGCTTCAACGCCGCCGTCCGCGAGCTCTGCGACGAGTTCGGCGCGTTGCTCGTCTTCGACGAGGTCGTCACCGGGTTCCGACTCGGGCTGGGCGGGGCGCAGGGCTACTACGGCGTGCGCCCCGACCTCACCATCTTCGGCAAGTGCATCACCGGCGGCTACCCCATGGCCGGCGGGGTCGGTGGCCGCCGCGACGTGATGGCGAGCTTCGCCAGCGGCATCGGCGGCAAGACCGGCGAGCGCGCCTACATCGGGGGCACGTTGAGCGCCAATCCGCTGAGCTGCGCGGCCGGCTACTTCGCCATCACGGAGATGGAGCGGACCGGCGCGCCGGTGCTGGCGGGCATGGCCGGCGACAGGCTGACCGCCGGCCTGAGCCGCATCATCGAGAAGTACGGCCTGCCGTTCGTCGCTTACAACCAGGGCTCGATCGTCCACCTCGAGACCTCGGGCGTGATGCTGCTCGACCTCAAGCACCCGCTGCGCTTCGCGAAGCAGATGAAGCCGCGCAAGCACATGATGGAGGAGATGGGCGCGGCCTACACGGCGAACGGCGTGATCACGCTCGCCGGCTCGCGCATGTACACCTCGATGGCCGACACCGACGCGGTCATCGACGACGCGCTCGAGCGGTTCGAGCACGTGCTCTCGCGCGTCGAAGGCTCTTGAGCGCCGGCTGACTGCGTTCGCGGCGCCGGTCGCCCCGCAGCGTCGTCATGCGCCCTCGCCGAGCGCTCTCTCGTAGATGTCGTTCTCGTGCTGCGGTCGCATGCCTACGCGGCGGTAGAGGTCGGCGGCTCCGGTCGGGCTCTCCGAGTCGACCCCGAGAGAGAGACTCTCGCAGCCGCGCGCGGCCAGCAGGTGCAGGGCGTACACGAGCAGGGCGGTGCCCACGCCGCGCCCGCGCCACGCTCGGCGTACGCCGAGCTGGACGACGCAGCCCGCGTCGGGGAGGGTCAAGGCGACGACCGCACCGGCCGCGTCGTCTCCGTCTCGCGCGATCAGGACGAGATCAGGGTCGAAATCCTGGTCGGCGAGTACCTGCGCCGACCAGACGTCGAAGGGGATCGGCCGCGGCCGGAAGTGGTCGAGAAACGCCTCCTCGAGCACCGCGTGCAGCGTGCGTTCGTCGAGGCCGGGCCGGAACGGGGTCGCCGTGATGCCGTCGGGCCAGGGCGGCGGCTCGGGCAGGTCGGCGGCGGCCATCACCATGTGAAGGAAGACCCGGGTGCGCTTGAAGCCCAGCCGCTCGTAGAGCTCGCGGCGGCGTGCGTCTCCGCGCAGGCACCACGCACTCACCGTCACGTCTCGCGCGTCCAGGCCGGCGGCCGCGGACTGCTCTCCGGCGCGGCGCAGGGCGATGTCCATCAGGTGTGCGTCCAGGCCGCGTTCGTCGACGTCCGGGTGCACGACCCCGTAGATGTCGATCGTCTCGGTGGGGTCGGTGGCCCAGGAGTAGGCGTACGCGACGAGTGCTCCATCCTCGTTCACAGCCACCCAGGCGTCTCGCTCCAGCGAGAACCGGGGATCGGCCCAGTCGTAGAGGACGTCGCCGACGCCGGCCAGAGAATGGCCGCAGGCTACGGTCTCGGCGGCTCGCACGACCGCGACGATGGCAGCGGCGTCGTCGTGCACCGGGCGCCGCACGTGGACGCCGGGCGGCACGGGTGCGACACGAGGTGTCGACGGATCCGCCATGACGTCCGGCAGTCTAGCAGGGCGGCGGTCGGTGGCTGCCGTCCGACCCGTTGGCAGGCGATCTGTGCGGAGGGGGGAAGTATCGGTTGCAGGACGCAGTGCCGATACCTCTGTTTGGAAGCTGAACCAGAGCCATGCCCGCCGGTGACGGGCAGAGAGGAATCAGATGAACCCGTTGGCAGACGCGAGCGCGCGCAAGGTCGCCACGACGCTCGAGCGGACGATCGTGCCCGACCCCATCCCCGCGGATGCGGAGAAGGTCCTCCCGTACGAGCTCGCCAGGTACGAGGCGAACGGCTACGGCGCCTGGAGCTGGGGCCCGGGTCTGGCCGCCGAGCGCCGGCTCGACCTCCTGCCGGCCGGCGCCGACGTCACGGCGGCCGCCGGTGCGTCGAGGCTCCTACGTTTCTTCGCCATCACCGACATCCACATCGCCGACGTGCAGTCGCCGGCCCAGGCGATCTTCTTCGGCTACAAGGGTTTTCTCTCGTCGGCCTACTCCGGGGTCATGCTCTACGCGCACCACGTGCTTGACGCGGCCGTGCGCACGGTGAATGCCATGCACCAGGAAGCGCCGATCGATTTCGGCATCTCCCTCGGCGACACGTGCAACAACACCCAGCGCAACGAGCTGCGCTGGTACATTGACGTGCTCGACGGCAGGCGCATCGATCCGGACTCCGGTGCGAAGGACGGGGCGCCCGCCGGACCGAGGGCCGCGTTCCTCGATGCGTACGACGCGGCCGGCCTCGACCCGGCCATCCCCTGGTACCAGGTGCGCGGCAACCACGACCACTTCTGGACGGGGTTCCTCAAGGTCGACGACTACCTCCGCAAGACCTACATCGGCGAGGAGATCCTCGATCTCGGCAACGTCTTCGAGGATCCGCGTGGCCCGGCCGCCCGCGGCTTCTACATGGGCTGCATCGACGGGCGCACGCCCTACGGCGACATCTTCGGCATCGGGCCGGTCACCGACTTCGCGACCCCGCCGAAGGTCCTCGCCGCCGACCCCGACCGTCGCTCGCTGACGAAGAGCGAGTGGATGAGCGAGTTCTTCGCGACCACCGCGAGCCTCAAGGGGCACGGCTTCGACCCGGCGACCGTCGACGCCGGCTTCGCCTGCTACGCGTTCGAGCCCAAGGCCGGCGTGCCGGTCCGGGTCCTCTCGCTGGACGACACGCAGCGTGACGACGATCCCTACGACAACGGCTACGGCCACATCTCCCTCGACAAGGAGCGGCACGACTGGCTCATCCGCGAGCTGGACCGCGGCCAGGCGGACGGCGTGCTCATGATCATCGCCGCGCACTGCCCGATCGGCGTCGAGACGGCGCCGCATCCGATGGCGTGGAGCTCGAGCGCCTTCGGCTCCGAGGAGGACCTGCTGGCGAAGCTGCACACCTATCCTAATCTGATTCTCTGGATCGCCGGCCATCGCCACTGCAACGCGGTCACCGCCTTCCCGTCACCGGATGCGGACCGACCGGAACTCGGTTTCTGGGAGGTGGAGACCTCCTCACTCAGGGACTTCCCGCAGCAGTTGCGCACGTTCGAGCTCCTGCGCGGCAGCGACGAGACCGTCTCGATCCTGGCGGTCGACGTGGATCCGCTGGTGGAGGACGGCTCGCCGGCGGCGATCTCGCGGACCTACGCGGTCGCCGCCCAGAAGATCTTCGACAATCAGGTCGGCCGTCTGCCCACCGGCTCCTACAACGCCGAGCTCGTCGTGCCGCTGAGCCCGGAGATGAGGGCGCGGCTGGGCTGAGCGGCTCCTCAGCCCTCCGGGTCAGACCCCGCATCCGGCGCGAGCGTGAACCACGCCGTCGCCCCCGCGTGTGGTGTCCCCACGAGCCCGACGTGACCCCCATGGAGGTGGACGATCCGCCGCACGATCGCGAGACCCACGCCGGTGCCCTCGAACTCGTCCTGACGCACGAGACGCTGGAAGGGTTCGAAGAGGGCGTCGGCCTCTTCGGGGTCGAAGCCGACGCCGTTGTCGCGCACGAAGAACTGCGTCGTTCCTCGGTCGTGCTCTGTCCACACGTCCACCTCAGGTGGCGTCTCCCGCGAGGAGAACTTGACCGCGTTGTCGATCAGGTTGCAGAGCGCCACGCGCAGGAGCGCCGGATCGGCCATGGCGCCCATGTCCGGCTCGATCGAGAAGCGGACGAGCCGGTCCGTGTCCGTCTCCGCGGCGAGCTCCGCGCACAGGGCGCTGACGTCGACCGGCTCGGGCTGGAGCTCCCACGCGTGGAGCTTGAGCACGTCGAGCAGGTCGTCGATGAGATGGCCCATCTGCTGCGCCGCCCTGCGTGCCCGCTCGAGCCCCTGCACGGCCTGTGGGCTGAGGACCTGCCTGCCCTCCTCGAGCGCCAGGAGGCTGAAGCCGTCGATGGCCCGCAGCGGCGAGCGCAGTTCGTGGGAGATCGAGTACGAGATGGTCTCCAGCTCAGTCACGGCACGGCGCAGCTCCGCCGTGCGCACGTCGACCCTGAGCTCGAGGTCACGAGACAGCGCTTCGAGCTCGGCCTGACGTCTCCCCAGCGCCTCGACCACGTCCCGGTATGTGCGCGCCATGCCGGACGTCACCACTCCACGGTAGATGAGGTAGACGGACACGAACATCAGGAGGTGCCCGAGCAGGTTCGGGAACGTGTACACGCCCACGTACAGGGTGAACGACATCTCGGCGGCGGCCGACGTGAGCATGGCGATGAACAGCATGCTCCGAGACGGACCGGAGAGCTCGCGTCCGCGCCACAGCACCAGGCCTCCGGCGGTGAGGAACAAGAGCGCGATCACGTACTCGCTGGTCTTCTTGAAGGCGGTGAGTCCGGTCGCCTCCACGTAGCAGACCGGGAAGACCTTCCACCAGAAGATGGAAGCCACGAGCAGGGCGGTGATCGCCGCGTAGACGGCAGCGGCCAGCCACACGCGCGGGCTGCGCGCGAAGAAGAACGGAGCGGCCACAAAGGTCCCGGCGACGAGATAGCGAGCGGCGATCCACAGCTGGGTGGGCAGGTCGGCGCTCCCAGAGGGGAAGACCCCCATGCCCTTGTACGCCAGCAGGTGCAGAAGCCCCAGCGCGGCGGCGAAGACGAGCCCCGTGCCGATCACGACGGCGTAGCCGTTGGGGGTGATGGCGCGGAGGTTCCAAGCCATCACGAACACGCCGACGGCGACGGCGATGAAGGCGGTCTCGATGATGCTGTGGAAGAGAAGGTACGAGGAGAGGCTGCTCAGCCACAGGAGCCCGACGGCGAGGGAGACGAGGACGACCTCAACGGCCACGGCTCCGCCGTGACTCATCCGGATCCTCTGCCCCTCGGCCCTATCCCGCATGTCCCCTCCAGAAGACTGGGCTCAGGCGGAGGACTACCCGATGCGCGTCCGCGCGAAGCACGACGGAGCGCGGAGGCGTCCGCCGCTGCGACTAGAATGGTAGGGCGATGAACCCGGTCGAGTCTTACCTCGGCGAGCTGCGCGACATCCGGGCGTCTGGGGCGGCGGTGCCCGAGACGTCGGGGTACGGCGCGCTGGCGAATCTGCTGAACGAGGTCGGCGGCAAGCTGAAGCCCAAGGTCCGCTGCCTCATCAACCTCCAGAACGCCGGCGCCGGCATCCCCGACGGCGGCCTCTTCACGGCGAACCAGTTCCCCAAGGGCGCCAAGGCCGCGGGGAGTGCGGAGCCGCTTGCGGGTCAGATGCCGGCCCGGGGCGCCCTTGAGGTGAAGCCGGTGGCAGACGACGTGCGCGCCGTCGCCGAGAGCGAGCAGGTGCGGCGCTACCTCGAGAAGTACCGCCAGGTCCTGGTGACGACGTATCGCGAGTTCGTGCTCGTCGGCTTCGACGCGGAGGGGCAGGCGGCGAGCCTCGAGAGCTTCAGCCTCGCCGCCACCGAGCAGGAGTTCTGGGCGCTCGCCGCGCATCCGGGCAGCGACGCTGCCCGCCTGGTCGGCGAGCGCCTCACCGACTTCCTCCGGCGCGTGCTGCTGCGCCAGGCGCAGCCATCCGCGACGCTCTCCTCGCCTCCGCCGACCTCGGCCGCCGCGTCGCGGCGCTTCTCGACGTCGAGGAGCCGGTCGTCGCAGTCACCACCGGCTCCGTGCGCCACGAGCTGCGCCCGCTCGGCGTGCTCGTCTCGGTCTCTGTCGACGGCCAGCTCGACCCCTCCGCCGGCGACCTCGCCGTCACCGCCGGCTGGGGCCACGCCGGCAAGGGCGGCGTCACCATGCCGGGCCGCGGCCGCGTCGTCGAGCGCCCCTACACCGACGCGGAGCTCGCCGCTTTCCGCGAGGGCCTCGCCGATCTCGGCCTCACCTACGACCAGCTCACTGCCTGCCTCGGCGGCGCCTGCTACGACATCTACCTGAACGACGTCGCCTACTGGCGCTGCGTCCCCGCTCGGGTCTGGAAGTACACGATCGGCGGCTACCAGGTGATGAAGAAGTGGCTGAGCTACCGCGAGCGCCCCCTGCTCGGCCGCGACCTCAAGCCAGACGAGGCGCGCTACGTCACCGAGATGACCCGTCGCATCGCCGCCATCCTGCTGCTCGAGCCGGCGCTGGACGCCAACTACGAGAGGGTCAAGGCGGACACGTATGCGTGGCCGGGAGATTCCCGGTGAGCCGCAAGGAACTGCTTGCCACGATTGCCGACCTGCAGGCGCAGGCCTGTGAACTCGACGACCTGGAAGTGAAGTCGGCCCGCGGCGGCACACCGGCGCGTCTCTACGAAGACATCTCAGGATTCGCCAACACCGGTGGCGGCGCCCTGGTCTTCGGGCTGGACGAGCGTCGCGGCTTCGAGGTGGTCGGTGTGGGCGACGCTCAGCAATTGCAGGCCGATATCGCCACGAATGCGGCTCAGCTCAGACCACAGCCCAATGTCACCATCGCGCACCACATCGTCGAGGGCAAGGAAGTTGTGATCGCGGAGGTCGACGCCCTGCCGCCATCCCAGCGGCCGGCGCACCTGAAGAGCAAGGATGAGACCCATGCGTGGACACGAGTCGGCAACTCGACCCAGCGCATGTCGACCTATCAGGTCTTTGGCTACATGAGCGCTCGGTCACAGCCGGTGTTTGACGAGGAGGTCGTTGCATCCGCCGGCCTCGCTGCTCTCGACCGCGATCGAATCGCCGCGTTTGTGGACCGGCTCCGCAGCGAGCGGCCGCGGGCTCGCTATCTGCGGTCGTCCCTGGAGGAAACGATGGTCGCTCTCGGCATCGTTCGAGCAGCCGGCGAGACCCTTCTGCCAACGCTCGCCGGGCTACTCACCTTCGGCCACTACCCGCAGGAGTTCGAGCCGCAGCTGGTCATCACGTTCCTGCAGTATGCGGGCACGGATGAGCAGGAGAAGGGACCTCGAGGTGAGCGCTTCCTGGACAACCAGAAGTTCGATGGGCCGATCATCGACATGGTCGATGAGGCCGAAGCGCATGTGATGAGTCGCATCGCGACAGCCGCGCGAATCGACGGGCTTCTGCGCACCGACATCCCCGAGTACCCGCGCGCCGCGATTCGGGAAGCTCTTCTGAATGCCGTGGCGCATCGCGACTACAGTGGCTATGTCCGTGGGAGCCAGGTGCAGGTGAAGCTGTTCGCGGATCGCCTTGAGGTGCACAGTCCCGGCGGTCTCTTCGGTGACGTGACGATCGAGACGTTGGAGGAGCGGCAGTCGACGCGCAACCGACGCCTCATGCAGCTGCTGGAGCATCAGCATCTGGTCGAGAATCGAGGAAGCGGCATCAACAGCATGATCGCGGAGATGCGCGAGGCTCACATGGAACCGCCTCGATTCCGCGATGACCGGAGCTCGTTCACGGTCACATTCTTCAGCCACACCCTGCTGCTCACCGCGGAGGGCATCGAGTGGCTCAACGCCGTGACGGCCGACCTTCAGCTGAATGAGCGACAGAAGCTCGCGCTCCTCTATCTGCGCCACAACAACAGGCTCACCAACAGCGACTACCGCCGATTGCACCATGGTCTCGACAGCCGAGAGGCAAGCCGCGAGCTCCAGGGGCTGGTGCGTGCCGGCACTGCCGTCATGAAAGGCACGCGAGGCGGCTCTCACTACGCTCTCTCGCTTCCTCGCGAGATGCCGCCGCGCGAGGAGCCTACAGACGACCTCTCACGTGTCGTGGCATACGTTCGCCGGCACGGTTCGATCCAGGCTGGGGAATGCTCAGAGCTGTTGAGCTGGGGGAGCTCGCAGCGAGCGGGGCGGTTCCTTCGCAAGCTGGCCGTGCGCGGCGTCCTTCGCGCAGTGGGCGAGAAGCGCGGCCGACGCTACCTGCTTCCCTAGTCCCGTACACGGCTCGCTGAGAATCGAGTTCGAGGTGATATGGGCCGATATCAGGCCGAAATCGATGCGATAGATGACGCTGGCACATCGAGTGACGCGCCGCATTGGATGCCCTGTCAGGCTCGGTGAATGCGGATTATCGGCGACGAGTGGCAATAAGTGGCAATAAGTGGCCAAAAGTGGCAAGCGCGTCAAGCACCGCCTGCCTCGGCGGCGCCTACTACGACGTCTACCTGAGCGACCTCGCCTACTGGCGCTGCGTCTCCGCCCGCGTCTGGAAGTGCGCGAAGGCGGCTACCAGGTGATGAAGAAGTGGCTCAGCTACCGCGAGCGCCCCCTGCTCGGGCGCGATCTCAAGCCCGACGAGGCGCGCTACGCCGCTGGAGCTAGAAGGCCCAGCCTTCATTGGCGATCAATTCGGCCAGCCGGATGCAGGGCACGCTCATCTGCCGGCACACCCATGGAATCTTCGGCCTGTCGGCGCTGCCGTCCTGACCTTCACCCGTGACGACCGTCGCGCCGCGCATCTTGGCCACCACGATCACGAACGGGTCGGCACGGTTGCGCCCTTTGAGGTTCTTCGTCATCGCCGGATACTTGTCCAGAAGCACCCGCGCTTCGATGGCCACGCTCGCGTCGGTGGCAACGATCAGGCGATCTTGACGCTCCAGGCACCACGTCTTCGCCGGGAGGTCCCGCTGCGTCGCCTCCTCGAGCACCTCCTCGGAGCACAGCAGCCGACCGAGGTTGATCAGCTCGTCGATCTGCGCCCAGAGAGACGGGAAGCTGGCTGGTCGGTAGTAGCGCTCCAGGCCATCGATAAGAGCGCTCGTGTCGACCGAGTAGACGGTCTCACGACTCACCGCGAGACGACTTGCTCGAGCTTGTCGAGCTTGTCGAAGCGCACGTCCAGGTAGTCGCTGACGTCAAGCGACGAGATCGCGCGAGAGTGAAAGGCGTCGAGCACGGACGCCACATATCCGTGCCCCAGGTCGCGCGCATGAACGACGTACCAGGAGGGCCCACCGGGGTTCTCGCGTCTGCGCTGACGCTCCCTCTCGTCGGCCTCTGCGTACAGCGCCACCAGCTCGTTCTTGCGCTCCCAGTAGAGCGGCCACGTCGCCCGGCCGTGCCGAACCAGGTGCAGCAGAATTGCCTCGGAGCTGGGCCCGAAGCGCAGACTGAGCTCGTGCAGCTCTTCCAGAGTCCATTCGTGATTTGGTGCGGCGGTGCTCACCTGCGGTGCAGCGAGAAACGGGCTCTCCGGCATGAGAGTGCTTGCAGCCACCTGGTTGCAGAAGAACTCGACGTTGTCCTCTTCGCGGGGAATCGCCTCCGTCGCCTCGTGGAGGTCGCAGAGTCCGCCCGCATTCAGCGCGAGGTGGCTGAGTTCATGCAGCAGAGTGAACAGCCGTCGGCGGGCGGCATCGCCGCCGTTCAGCGCGACTACCGGGAACGGCCATTCCGCGATGGAGAAGCCTTGCATCTCGGCAGACGCTATGCGCTGGGTCTGGATGACCAGGACTCCTAGCTGTTCCGCAGCAGCGATGCACGCTCTGAGGGCCGCTTCGGGATGAGTCCAGATGGTACCGAGGCCATCCAGACCAAGCGCCGACCTTAGCCGTTGTCCTGCTTCGTCGGGATCGTCATCAGTACTCATGAGAGGGAAGTCGCTCGGCGACGACACCGCGAACGGCGCGATCTCTGCCAGCTCCATCATTACCTCACGCTGCGACGAAGCACGCTTGTACTCAGCATGGAGACGAGGTGACCACGCTGGACTCGCCAATCCGTCGATACGCCGGAAGTCGCGCATCGCGTCGAAGTCGAGTGGTGGTCTCGGGAGCAGCATGACGGCCAACGGCCGATGGTAGTTCGCCGCCGCCTTGCGGAGTTGCTTGATGGTGGGCTGGAGTTGCCCGGTCTCCCAGCGGTTCAGCGTGGACTCGCTGACCCCGATCAGCTTCGCGCCGCGCGCCGCGTCAAGGCCCGCTGACTCACGAGCCCACTTGAGCACTTCGGGGGTGACTGGGATGCGGTCAGATGATGGCATCGGCGTGAGGCCATGCTACGGGAACCGGCGGTATGCGACAACGACTGCAGCGCCTCGCGGCGTTCACAACTCGAGCTCGCCGCCCTCGGCTTCACCTACGATCAGCTGACCGTCTGCCTCGGCGGCACCGGCTACGACGTCTGACTTAGCGACCACGCGTGCCGACGCTGGATTCCCGTCCGCGTCTGGACCTACACGATCGGCGGCGGCAAGGTCGAAATGAGCCGATAGTAGGTCGAATCGACCCCGAAGAGTGACGTTGGTGCATTCGAGCGAACGAGGAGTGACAACGGGCGGGCGTGAGGGTATTCTCCGAGGCACCTCCCTCGGGCTTCGGCCCGGGGCGCGAAGCCGCCGCAAGGCGGCTTCTGCACATCTAGGGCCGATTGTCCTACTGGCGATGACGTTGCGCACCATCCGCATACGATCGTGTGCGTCGACGGCTTCAATTGCCTGGCCCTTCGAGACGGTACGACCTCCAGATGACATCCGGCTGCAGTCCGGCGCGAACCAGTCGGCTGATGGTTTGGCGGCGGTCTTTCTGTCCGACAGCCTCGGTTGCTATGCTCCGGGCATGCTAGGGACCGCCCCCTCCCGCTTCGTCCTCGCCGTCGACCTCGGCACGTCCGGCGCCAAGGTCGCGCTCATCGGGATCGACGGACGCGTGGCGGCGTGGGAGTTCGAGCCCGTCGAGCTCATCGTGCTGCCGGGGGGCGGTGCGGAGCAGCGGCCGGACGACTGGTGGCGGGCCGTCGTCGCCGCGACGCGGCGACTGCTCGCCCGCCACGACGGTCCGGCCGCCGAGATCGCCGCCGTCTGCTGCAGCACGCAGAGCGAGGGCACGGTGCCGGTGGACGAGGCCGGCGCGCCGCTCGCGAACTGCATCCTCTGGATGGACATGCGCGGCGCGCCGCACCTGCGGCGGCAGTTCGGCGGGCCGCTCAGCATGAAGGGCATCAGCCTGCCGCGCATCCGGCGCTGGGTGAAGCTCACCGGGGGCATGCCCTCGCCGACCGGCAAGGACCCCGCGGCCCACATGCTCTACATCCGCGACGAGCTGCCGGAGGTGTACGAGCGCACGCACAAGTTCCTCAACGTGCCGGACTACCTGAACCTCAGGCTCACCGGACGCATGGCCGCGAGCTACGACTCGATCATGACCAGCTGGGTGACCGACAACCGCGACGCGGACGCCGTGAAGTACGACGCCGGACTGGTGCGGGAGTGCGGCATCGACGGCGACAAGCTGCCGGAGATCGTGAAGTGCACCGAGGTGCTCGGCCGGCTCAAGCCGGCCGCGGCCGAGGAGCTCGGGCTGGCGCCGGAGACGCAGGTCGTCGCCGGCGCCATCGACACCACGGCCGCGGCCATCGGCGCCGGCGCCACGGACGATTTCGGCGTGCACCTGTACCTCGGCACGTCGTCGTGGCTCGCCGCGCACGTGCCGTTCAAGAAGACGGACGTGTTCGCGAGCATCGCGTCGCTGCCGTGCGCGCTGCCCGGCCGCTGGCTGCTCACGGCGCTGCAGGCCACGGCCGGCGGCAATCTCACGTGGCTGCGCGACAACGTCCTGTATCACCAGGACGAACTGCTCGCCGAGGAGGAGCAGCCGGACGTCTTCAAGATCTTCGACCAGATCGCGGAGCGCGTGCCGCCCGGCAGCAACGGCGTGCTCTACACGCCGTGGATCTGGGGAGAGCGCGCCCCGGTGGACGACGGCGCGCTCCGCGCCGGCCTCTTCAACCTCTCCCTCGACAACACGCGTGAGGACATCGTGCGCGCCTTCTTCGAGGGCGTCGCGCTGAACACGCGCTGGCTGCTCGGGCCGGTGCGCAAGTTCCTCGGCCGGCCCGTGGACTCCATCAACCTCGTCGGCGGCGGCGGTCAGTCGGACGTCTGGTGTCAGATCGTCGCCGACGTCCTCGGCGTCACGGTCCACCGGGTGCGCGACCCCATCCAGGCGAACGCCCGGGGAGCGGCGTGGATCGCCGCCGCCGGACTCGGCGAGATCTCGTTCGCCGACGTGTCGCGGCTCGTCGAGTTTGACGGCGACTTCGAGCCGGGCGTCGCGGCCCGCGAGGTGTACGATGCGCGCTACCGGACCTTCCTCGAGATCCACAAGCGGATGCGCCCGGTGTACCGGCGCATCAATAGTCGGTGAGACTTCGGAGCACCACCAGTTGACCCGACCACATCGGTCAATCGCGGCGCGGAGGGGGCGACGTGAGCGGAAGGGCTGAGGAGCGGGAGCGGCTGGCGGCGGAGCGGGGCTACCGGGTGTACGGCTATCGCTGGGTCGTCCTCGGGGTCGTCATGGCGGTCAACTTCATGATCCAGGTCCTCTGGATCGGCTACGGATCCATCATCGCCGACGCCGCGGACTACTACGGCGTCTCTCACCAGCTGGTCACGCTGCTTGCGATGGTGTTCATGATCGCCTTCATACCGCTGTCGCTGCCGGCGGCGTGGGTCATCGACAGCCGCGGGTTCCGGGTCGCCGTCGGGTTCGGCGTCGTGATGATGGGCGTCTTCGGCGTCCTGCGCGGCCTCGCCGGCAGCAACTACTCGCTGGTCCTCGTCTGCACGATCGGCATCGCCGTCGCCCAGCCGTTCCTGCTCAACTCGTGGACCAAGGTGCCGGCGAACTGGTTCGCGCCGGGCGAGCGCGCGACCGCCGTCGGCCTCATCACGCTGGCCAGCATGCTCGGTGTCGGCGCCGGCCTCGCGCTCTCGCCGGTGCTCATCGGCAGCATGTCGATCGGCGCCATGCAGCTGGTCTACGGCGGGCTGGCGGCCGTGAGCGCGGTCGCCTTTCTCGCGCTGGCGCGCGAGCGGCCGGCGACCTCGCCCGGGCCCGCCGGGGAGGGGGCCCGGGCGCTCATGCTCGACGGCCTCAAGCACGCGCTGACCGTCAAGCCGTTCCTCGTTATCCTGGCGGTGGCCTTCGTGATCATGGGCGTCTTCAACGGCGTCACCAGCTGGATCGGCGACATCGTCCTGCCGCGAGGGTTCGGCGCGGACGACGCCGGCCTGCTCGGGCTCGTGATGCTGGTGGCCGGCGTCATCGGCGCCGTCGTGCTGTCGGCGATGTCCGACAGCCAGGGCAAGCGCATCCGCTACCTCGTGCTGACTCTGGCTCTCGCCATTCCGAGCCTCGTCGGCGTCGCCTTCGTCTCCACCAGCCTGCTGCTGTACGTCAGCTCGGCCGCCCTCGGCTTCTTCATCGTCGGGGCGTTGCCGATCGGGATGCAGTATGCAGCGGAAGTGACCTATCCGACGCCCGAGGGCACGTCGAACGGGCTGGTGCAGCTGTGCGGCCAGTGCTCGGTCGTCTTCGTCTACATCATGGGGCCGCTGCGCACCGACAGCGGGTCCTTCGCGGTATCGCTGGTGCTCATGAGCGCGCTCCTCGCGGTGGCGGCCGTGGTCGTCTCACGGCTCAAGGACGCTCCGCCGAGAGCCGGGGCGACGACAGGTGCATCGGCCTCGGGCGGACCGCTCGCCGGCTCGGACGGCGCGGTGATCGACGCGGCTGCCCCCGTTGGGCCGGATGCGCCGCGTCCGCCGGCTCCGGTAGGCTAGCGTAGTGGCACTGGCGAGCGACCTGGGAGGGTCCGCGTGAGCACGACCACCCCAGACGACACGAGCGCCGGAGCGCCTCCGGCCGCCGGCCCCATGGGCGCCGGCCTCAACGGCGGCAACGGCATCAACGGTGGCAACGGCGCCGGCGGCAGCCGCGGCCTCAGCGGCGGGACGGTCCGTTCCGCCGCCCGCCCCGGCCCGCGCGAGCGCCAGGCGATCCTCGTGTGTGTGGCCGCCATCATCATCTACCTCATCCTCGCGTATCTCATCTTCGTCCGGCCCGGCGTCTCGCGATCGGAGCACCTCCTCGCCGTGCTTCTGCCGGCGGCCATCCTCGCGCTCTCCGCGGACCTCTGGCCGCGCCTGCAGGCCGGCCTGCGTGCTTCCCTGGCCCTGCTCTACGGCGTGTTCGCGCTCGTCACGGGCCTCGTCTGCGTCGCCCGGCTGCGCGTCGAGGGTGTCTCCGCCTCGGCGCTCGCCGGCCTGCTGCCGCTCGCGGCCGGCGTCGTACTCGTTCTGCTGGGTCTGTGGCTGCTCTGGGTCTCGCGCAAGCGCGGCGGCACGCTGTGGTGGACACTCGCGCGCCGGGCCGTGCTCCTGGTCGCGGCGCTGTTCGTCGTCTACTGGGTCGTGCTGCCGGTCAGCATGGCCATCATCGCCACCGAGCGCCCGAGCGAGCCGGTCAAGGCCGCGGATCTCGGGCGTCCTCATGAGAAGGTCACGCTCACCACGCGCGACGGTCTCGAGCTGAGCGCCTGGTACGTGCCGTCGCAGAACCACGCCGCCATCGTCACCTTCCCGCGACAGTGGACGATCGCGCAGGCGCGCATGCTGGCGAAGAACGGCTACGGCGTGCTGCTGGTCGACCCGCGCGGCTACGGCGACAGTCAGGGCGACCCCAACGCCTACGGCTGGGGGTCGACCAAGGACATCGACGCCGCCGTGGCGTGGCTGCGCCGCCGTCCGGACGTGCAGCGGCGGCGCATCGGCGGCCTGGGCCTTTCGATGGGCGGCGAGCAGATGCTCGAAGCCGCCGCCCGCAACCGCGGCCTCAAGGCTGTGGTCAGTGAGGGCGCCGGCATCCGCTCGGTCCGCGAGGCGCTGCTGCGTCGTGGCCCTGGCCCGCTCGAGCTGGCGCTGCAGTACCCGCAGGACCTGGTGCAGACGATCGCCGTGTGGCTGCTGGGGGGCGAGCCGATCCCCATCTCGCTCAAGACCGCGTCGCTGTTGATCGCGCCGCGCGCCACCTTCTTCGTCTACGGTGAGGCCGGTCAGCAGGTCGAGGAGGCAGTCAACCCGGTGTACTACGACGCAGCGTTCTCGCCCAAGGCCATCTGGATGGTGCCGGGCGCAGGGCACACGCAGGGCATCCAGACGCAGCCCGACGAGTACGAGCGTCTCGTCGTCGGGTTCTTCGACCGGACGCTGCTCGCGGAGGAGTAGGGTGCGGATCCCGGCCTAGCGACCGCGCAGCGCCAGGAGCTGGGAGACGGTGACGAAGCGGTAGCCGTCCGCGGCCAGCGCCTCGAGGATGCGCGGCAGCGCCGCGCGCGAGGCGCTCCTGCTCTCGTACATGACGTGCAGCAAGATGATGTCGCCCGGCCGGACGTTGTCGCGCACGTAGGTCACCAGAGCGTCCGGGTCGTCGGCAATGCCGGGGATGGAATCCGGCTCGAGCGACCACATGACGGTGGTGCGCCCGTGCCGCCAGAGGTACCACGGCGCAGCGAGCAGGCGCTTACCGTTGGGCGGGCGCACGACGATGGGCCCGCTGTACCCGGCTTCTCGGATGACCGCATCCGTCGTCTCGATCTCCTGGGCGATGGCCCCCTGCGAGATCGCCAGCAGCCGCGGATGCGACCAGGTGTGGTTGCCGATCTCCTCCCCTGCCGACACCAGCGCGCGCAGTGAGTCCGGCGGCGTGGCCGCGTCGTTCCCGATGACGAAGAACGTCCCCTTCGCGTCGTACGCTTCCAGCGTGTCGACGACACTCTGGGTGTACGCGGGCTGCGGGCCGTCGTCGAAGGTGAGCGCGACGACCTTCTCATCGGTATCGACGTGGGTGACGAGCTCGCCGGCCAGCTGGACGCCTCGCGCCTTGGAGAGCCGGAAGGCGCCGTAGCCGACGAGCGCGAGCCCTACCAGGATGACGGCGGTCAGGCGCAGTGCAGCCCGCGGGCGCGAGCCGGCCGGGCCGAACAAGCGGCGCTGGAAGAACCAGAGCGCCGCCCCCAGCGCGACCGCGATCAGGAGAGCAGGGACGACGTCGAGCATGCGAAGAGCGTATCAGGCCGCGTGCGGCGAGCGCGTCACTTCGAGATCCGGCCCGCGAGACGGCTGCCCAGGTAGCCGATCGAGTTGAAGCCGGTGTGGGTGAGCCACGGCGCGAGGATGCTGCCGGAGCGCAGGCGAAGCCAGCTGAAGAACGCGCCGGCGATGCCGGTGGCGAGGACGACGAAGGCGACGGCGCCGACTTGCGCCAGAAGGTTGCCGGCGGTCCCCGAGACCCCGGGGTTCGTCCCGAGCGAACTGATGGTCGGGAGCACGTGCCAGAGACCGAACACGGCGGAACTCATGACCACGGCGACCCACGGCCGGTGACGCTGCAGGTAGAGGCCGAGGAGCGCGCCGCGGAAGATCAGCTCCTCCGACATCGCGGTCCCGAAGGGGATGCGCAGTAGCAGGGTGTAGGCGGCCTCCGCGGTGCTCGCGCCGGTGATCGTCGTGTCGCGGAAGAAGTCGCGCGTCCACGGGATCGCGAGTCCGAGCGCGACGGCCGCGGCGATGGGGATGAGCGTGATGCCGCCGAGCTTGAGTCCGGCCTTGACGCGGTCGCGGGCGAGGCCCAGGTCTCTCCAGTTGGTCCCGAGGGCGTGGGCCGCGGCGACGGCGGCGCAGGCCGCGGCGAGGTTCACCGGGACGTAGAGCTCGCTCGGGACCACCCGGTTGATGAGGACGCCGTAGCCGAGGACGGCCGCGGCGGCGCCGATCTCCAGCGCCGCGGCTCCCTCCCTACTCGATCGCGTAGCCATCGATCAGCTTCTGCAGGCGAGCCGTGTCGGCGTCGGTCCAGCCGGCCGGCCGGCCGAGCTGCGCCCAGGCCGAAGCCATCATGTTCCCGTAGTTGTGGCCGTGGCCGTTGGGTACGCCGGTGCCGTGGAACTGGTCGACGGTCACCTGCCAGAACGAGACGTAGGGGAACCAGATCGATGCGGTGTTGACGTCCGGCCCGCGGGGCTCGGCGAGCCAGTCGGGCCGGCTCCAGAGGATGCTCCAGTACCACCAGACCACGGGGTCGGAGGCATGCTGCAGGTAGAGGAGCCGGGGCTCGTTCCACGGACCCGGCGGATTCGCGTAGTCCTCCGGCGACGCGGCGTAGCGTACCGTCTGCCCCCGGCCGACGATGGGCTGCCACTGGGGGCTGCCGGCGTCGCGACCGTCCTCGACGCCGCGCCAGAGGGCCGTGTCGTTGGGCGTGCCGACGAACACGGCGCCGTCCGTCTGCGAGGTGATCGCCGCGACGTCGGGGAAGGCGGCCTGCTGGGCGAAGGAGCCGAGGCTGAGGCCGTAGGCGAGCAGCCTCGGCCGTTCCCCCTCCGGCAACTGCGCCCAGCGCTCGTGCACGGCCGAGAACAGCGCCTGCCCGGCGTCCTCGGCGCGCTGCTTGTCCACCAGGAACGAGATCCAGCTCGGGAGGTACGAGTACTGGATGGTCACCTCGGCGGTGTCGCCGTTCCAGAGGTACTCGAGCGAGTCGGCGGACTGCGGCTCGATCCAGCCGGTGCCGGTGGTGCCCATCACGACGAGGACCTCGCGCGACCAGGCGTCTGTGCGATCCAGTTCCTTGACCGCAAGGGCGGCGCGCTCCTCTGCCGTCGGCGCGCTCTCCACGCCGGCGTAGACGCGGATGGGCTCTTCGGCTGGGTCGCCGCTGAACTGCTCGAGGGCCGCGGCATCGGGGCCGCGGCCGATGAAGCTGCGGCCCTGGAGGCCGAGCGAGTCCCACGTGACCAGCGACCCGGGTCCCCCGGAGCGCAGGGCGCTGGTGGGCTGCTTCGCGCCCTCGGCGGTCGTTTCGTTGGTCTTGCCATAGATGCTCTGCGCCAGTGACGAGGCCTGGCTGAGCAGGCCGCTGAAGACGAGGAGGAGCGGGACGGCGATGATGACGGCGCCGAGGATGATGGCGGCGCTTCTCGGGACCCAGCGCGAGAGCAGGTTGCCGACGGCGCGCGCCGCCCATCGCAACAGGCGCGCGATCACCAGCAGGATGAACCAGATCAGCAGGGCGATCGGCAACGCCGCCGCTGGGGTCCACGGCGAGCCGGGCTCGAGCGTCATGAGCACGCGCGTCTGGTTGTTCCAGACGCCGCCCACGTAGAGCCACGGCACGACGAAGGCGATGCCGGCCGCCACGAGCGCGAACCAGGCGATGCGGTGGCCTCGCTCCGTCGGCCGCCAGGAGATCGCCTTCGCTCCGGCCCAGAAGAGGAGGGCGCCGAGGCCGTATCCGCCGGCGAGGGAGAGCCCGCTGACCAGCCCCTGCAGCAGCGGGCTCCGCGGCAGCAGCGACGGCGTCAGGGAGAAGCCGAAGAAGACGAGCGCGCCGGCGATCCCGCCGTAGCTGAGCGGCGCGAAGAGCTTGGCACGGGCTTTCGGGATAGCGGGCATCGTCCTCTATTCTTTCGTACTCGACGACCATGGCGAAAGCCGGGGCGCCGGGACAGCTTCGCCGCCGGCGTTGCCGGCCCGCCTGCGGCCGGGGGGTCCGAACTCGGCTGAGTGTTCCCACGGCTCGGGTGCGTCACTCCCGGAGGTCAAGTCGCGCGAGCCGCGGGACGATGACACACTGTGCACATGCCACATCAGCGGACAAGCGGATGGACGCGGGCGGCGAAGGTGACCTTCGTCCTCGCCGCTCTGCTGGTCGTCCTTACAGCGGCCGCCCTGGCCGCAGGATGCGGGGCGGCCAGCTCCGCGGGTTCCGACCAGACGGCGTCGCCGGCGAGCACGACTGCGTCGTCGCCGGCTCCGTCCTCCTCGGTCGCCGCCGTCAGCCCTGCGGCGAGCACGGCGGCGAGTCCGTCCGCCACGCCCTCCGCCACGCCCTCCGCTACGCCGGCCCCTGAGCCTCCGCTCGAGAAGCCGACGAAGAAGGATCCGCTGCGCATCTACTTCGGCGGCGATTCTCTCTCCGGCATGCCGGGCATCATGCTCGCGCAGCTCACGCAGAAGAACCGCCTCGCCAAGGTCAAGGCAGACTACGTCGAGAGCTCACGCCTGACGTATGGCGAGCCCGTCGACTGGCCGGCGCGCCTCAAACAGCAGATGAGCGCCGGCCACTACGACGTCGGCATCTTCATGATCGGCGCCAACGACAGCGGCATGCCGATGATCGCCGGCGGCGAGTCCGTGATGTACCCGAAGAAGGCCTGGCTGAAGGAGTACGAACGCCGCGCCAAGCAGATCGCGACCATCATGCTGCGCGCCGGCGCCAAACGTGTGTACTGGGTCGGCATGCCGATCATGCCGAGCGGGAGCGAGTCGAAGAAGATGCGCGACCTCAACGAGCTGTTCGAGAACGTCGCCGCCGGCAGTCCGGACATCGCCTACGTCGACAGCTACGACCTGCTCTCGACCAAGAGCGGCGATCTCAAGGCGTCCCTGCGCAGCGGCGACGGTGTGCACTACACCGACGACGGGGCGATGGCGGTGGCCAAGGCCGTGTGGCAGGAGATCAAGACGGACTGGGGTGGTCGCTCGGCCGAGTGATCGAGGGACCGGACCGAGGGATCGTCCGGTGGCTTCCTGGTGTCGGCACGGACCGATGAGCGGCGCAACGCTCTTCTTCAGCCTCTCAGTGGGTAGGGACCAACAATGGACATCGATCTGCGCCCTATCCCGCCGGCCGAAGACGATCAGCGCGACGTGGAGCTCACGCTCCAGGTCGGCGCGTTCTGGGCGCTGCTCAACGAACCCATTGTCGTGGGGCAGCAGCAGTGAGAGACCGCAACGGAGACAGCGTGACCCCCGGGACGTTGTTGCGTCTCCTCTGTGTCGATGACCGCGAAGAAGACGCCGAGCTCGAACAGCTCAGCCTCTCTCGCGCCGGGTACCGCGTCGAGGCGGCGCGCGTGGCGTCGGAGGACCAGCTCGCAGAAGCGCTCGAAGGTCACGAGTGGGACGTGGCTCTCCTTGACTACACGCTGCCCGGCTGGGACTGCCGGGCGGCCCTGCGGCAGCTTCTGGCCGCCCGGCCTGCTCTGCCGGTCATCTCCGTCGCCGGCACGATCGGTGAGGAGACGGCGGTCGAGATGTTGAAGCTCGGCGCCGCCGACTACGTCGCCAAGGACAATCTCACGCGCCTGCCGTTCGTCGTGGGGCGCGCGCTCGAGTCGGCGTCGGATCACCGCGCCCGGCTGTCGGCCGAGTCCGCCCTGCGCGCCAGCGAGAACCGCTACCGGCGCATGGTCGAGACGGCCGCCGAGGGCATCCTCGTCGTGGACGAGCAGTTCGTCATCACCTTCTGCAATTTGCGGATGGTGAACATGCTGGGCTATGGCGCCGGGGAACTGGTCGGCCGGCGCCTCAGCGACCTCCACGTCGCCGCGGACGCCGAGTTCCGCACCGACGAGGAGGCGCGCCGCCGCGCCGGCGAGTCCTCGCAGTACCAGCGCCGCTTCCTCCGCGCCGACGGCTCGGAGCTCTGGGTCAACGTCTCGGCGTCGCCGATCTTCGACGACGACGGAAGCTTCGCCGGCTCGCTGGCGATGGTCGCGGACATCTCCGAGCAGCGCGACGCCGAGGGCCGCCTCAAGCAGGCGCTCACCGGCACCGTGGCCGCCATGGGAGCCCTTGTCGAGATGCGCGACCCGTACACCGCCGGTCACGAGCGGCGCACTGCCGAGCTCGTGGTCGCGATGGCCGACCGGCTCGGCCTCGACCGCGAGACGGTGGAGACGCTGGACCTCACCGCGCGCATGCACGACATCGGGCAGATCGCGGTGCCCGCGGAGATCCTCACCCGCCCCGGCCGGCTCTCGCAGAACGAGTTCACGCTGGTCAAGGCGCATCCGCAGGTGGCCTACGAGATCCTCTCGTCGATCGACTTCGGACGACCGATCGCCGAGGTGATCCTGCAGCACCACGAGCGCCTGGACGGGTCGGGGTACCCGAACGGCATCTCCGGTGACGACCTGCTGCTCGAGGCGCGGATCCTCGCGGTGGCCGACGTCGTAGAGGCGATGTCCTCACACCGGCCGTACCGGCCGGCCCTTGGAGTCGAGGCGGCTCTAGCCGAGGTCGCGGCCGGCGCCGGGCGCCTGTACGACCCCGCCGTGGTGGAGGCTTGCCAGCAGGTCTTCGCCGCGGGCTTCGTCTTCGAGGGCTAGCAGGCCGGTTCCGCGACCGACTGGCCGGCGCCCCATCATCCAGGCATGCAGCGATCAGCCGGACAACTCCGCAGACGCAGAGCCCGCCGCCGCGGGCTGATCGCTCTCGGCCTCATCGCCGCCCTGGCGCTGCTGGCCGGGGTCGCGGTCGCATGGGCGCGGGCCGGCGCCGCCGCGGGCGACGCGGCGGCAGGCCAAGGCGGCGGATCGTCGGTCGCCGTCGCCCCCTCCGAGAGCGCGAGCGGCTCGCCCGCCTCGAGCCCGGCGTCGCCGCCGAAGGTGCGTGTCGTGAGCGGCGGCGACGTCATGCCCGACCGCTCGGTGGAGGCGTACGCGAACGCCAACGGGGCGGACGCCGTGCTGGCCGGCATCGCCCGTGTGCTTCAGAAGGGTGACGCCGCCTGGGTGAACCTCGAGGGCGTCACCTCGACCCTGGGGACGCCGAAGACGGAGAAGACGTACACGTTCGAGGGGCCGCCGGCCTTCGCGCCGGCGCTGGCCGAGGCCGGGATCGACATCGTGACGATGGGCAACAACCACTCCGTCGACTACGGGCGGGCGGCCCTCAAGGACACCATCAAGCGGCTGGAGAACGCCGGCGTGCAGGTCGTGGGCGCCGGCTCGGACCTCGCGGACGCGCACGCGCCGGCGATCGTGAAGACGGCCTCCGGCGCTACCGTCGGCTTCCTCGGCTACAGCGACGTCTGGTGGCCCGGCTTCGAGGCGACGTCCAGCCATGCCGGCGTCGCTCAGGCATTCAGCGACGTCGGCCGCATGAAGCGCGACGTGAAGAAGCTCTCCGGCAAGGTCGACTACGTGGTGGTCGGCTTCCACTGGGGCTACGAGTACCAGCACTACCCGGTCGGACAGCAGACCAAGGAGGCGCACGCCGCGATCGACTCCGGCGCCGACCTGGTCATCGGCCATCATCCGCACGTGCTTCAGGGGTTCGAGACCTACAAACGCCGCCTGATCGCCTACAGCCTCGGCGACCTCGTCTTCGACCACATGGCCGTGGAGACGGGGCAGACCGTGCTCGTGGACGCGACGCTCAAGCCGGACGGCGTGACGGCCCGACTCGTACCGGCCTATGCGTCCAGCGCCGGCATCCCCACCCTGCAGCACGGCGCGGCGGCGCGGACCATCCTTGCGCTCGTCAAGGAGTACTCCGCGCCGCTGGGCACGTCGATCAGGATCGACGGCGACCTGGGCTACGTCCGCGCCGGGAAGAAGTGAACGGGGCGCGGGAGGCCCTTCCGGCCGCCCGCGCCCCGTTCGGCGTCACTCCGCCGCCCCCGGCGTCAGCCGCCGGTGACCGGCGTCACTCCTCGACGCTCCTCGGCCTCCGCCGCAGCACCAGGAACGCCACGATCGCGATCACGACGACGACCGCGATCACGATCGCCACGATCGTGCTGGTGTTGCCGCCGCCGCTCTCCGCCGTATCCGTCGTCGCCACGACCGGCTTCAGGTTCACGTAGGTGTCGCGGAGCATGTTGCGGAAAGCCGCGCCATCCCCGCCCTTGGGCACGCTGCTGTAGCCCGTCCAGGTGTCGGTGCGGAACGCCTGGACGAGGGTGTTGTACCAGAGGATCGAGTACGGCGAGTCGGCGTACAGGATCTGCTGCATCTCGTGGATGATCTGCTGGCGCTGCGCCGGATCCACCGCCTGCGCCTGCTCGATGTACAGGGCGTCGTACTGAGGGTTGCCGTACTCGGAGTCGCTGCCGTTGAGGATCTGCCCGGTGGTCATGATGCTGAGGATGTAGCCCGGATCGATGTCGGCGGTCCAGCTCCAGATGTACAGGTCGTCGTCGGCGTTGTCGTAGTTGGCGTCCGAGAACGCGTTCTCGTCCATGATCTCGAGCGTGGTGCCGATGCCGACGTCCTTGAGGTACGAAGTGATCTTCTTGGCCGCGGTGATGTCCATCGGGTACTCGTTCAGCGCCGTCAGCCGGAACTTGAGCTGGTTGCCCTTGGCGTCCTCGCGGATGCCGTCGGCGCCGACCTTGTAGCCGGATTCGTCGAGCAGCGCCTTGGCCTTCTCCGGGTCGTAGGTGCGCAGCTGGTCGGCCGGCACCTCCCAGCGGAAGAACGTGTCGACCGGGGACAGCAGCGACGACCCGGGCTTGGCGAGGCCGCTCATGGCCACGGCGGCGATCGCCTCCTTGTCGATGGCCCAGTCGATCGCCACGCGGATGTTCTTGTCGAGCAGCAGCGGGTTGCCCTTGCTCTTGGGGCTGTCGAAGGAGTTCATCCCGAGCTCGTGGAAGCCGAGGCCCGGCGCCGCGACGGACGCCGAGCCGGGCACGTCCTTGAGGCTCTGGAAGAAGCCGGGGTCGAGCTCGATGGCGGCGTCGAGGTTGCCGGCCTTGTAGTCGGCCACGACGCCGTCCATCGTCTGGTACATGTTGAAGAACACCTGGTCGATGGTCGGCTCGACGCCGAACCCGTCCTTGTAGTACTCGTTCTTCTCCATCTTCACGTACTTGGCGTTCTTGACCTCGGTCACGTGGAACGGCCCGCTGGAGACCATGGGCACATTGGCCCACGACTCGGTCTTGTTGTCCGCCACCTGGCTCCAGACGTGCTCGGGGAGGATCGGGACGTACAGGGCGGTGAGGACGGCGTTGGGCTTGCTGGAGGTGATGACCACCGTCAGGTCGTCCGGCGCCTCGACCTTGGTCACGCCGGTGAAGTAGCCGATGTACATCCCCAGCTCCTGGCGCAGGATCCGGTTGTACGTGTAGGCGACGTCCTGGGCGGTGAGCGGCTGCCCATCACTCCACTTCACGTTGGGGCGAAGGTGGAAGGTCCAGACCTTGCCGCCCTCGGTGATGCCGCCGTTCTCGAGGCTTGGGACCTCCGTCGCGAGGTCGGGCACCGGCTTGTAGTCGGCGTCGTACCACGTGAGGAAGTTGTAGCCGACGCGGAAGCACTCCCAGGGGATGGTGTTGTACGTCGAGAACGGATTCATGTTGTCGACGTCGCTCTGCAGCCCGACGCGGTAGATCACCGGGGCGTCGGAGGCGGCGGGCGACGGGGAGTCTCCCGCCAGTGCGAGCGCCGGCAGCACGGCCATGAGGACGAGCAGCAGCAAGATGACGGCCGGCAAGCCGGCCCGGTGCAGACGGCGAACGTGCATGGATCCTCCAGGATGTGGTTCCCCCCCGAGCCACGATGCCGCGGCCGGGACCTCTGTCTGAGTCTACAAGTAAGACGCATCGAGGTGCAGCATCCGTCGCGGCGTGTCGCAAGGGCTTCGGCCGGACGCTTTGGAGAGGCACCGGCCGGGTCGTGACAGGAGTCGCAAGACTGCCGCAGGGGGAGCGGAGGAGTCGCGTCTCGAGGCGTCAGCCGAGGGTGAAGAAGAACGTCGCACCCTCGCCGGGCACGCCCTCCGCCCAGCAGCGTCCGTCGAGCTTGTCGAGAGCTCGCTGCACGGTCGCAAGGCCGATGCCCGTGCCCTGGAACTCCTCCTGCGTGTGCTGGCGGTGGAACGGGCGGAAGATGTCGGCGGCGTGCTCCTGGTCGAAGCCGGCGCCGTCGTCGCGGACGTAGAAGACGACGTCGCCGGCTTCGCGCACGGACCCCACCTCGATCCTCGCCTCCTTGGTGAGCGCCGTGAACTTCCACGCGTTGCCGAGCAGATTGGTCAGCACGATGTCCACCAGCGCGGAGTCGGTACGGGCCTCGAGCCTCTCTTCGATCGCGACCGCCACGCGGCGATCCGGGTCGGCCTCCCTCAGTGCGTCGACGATGGCCCAGGTCGCCGCAGTCAGGTCCACGCGTGCGAGGTCGAGCTCGCGTCGCCCGACGCGGGAGAGAGCAAGCAGAGCGTCGATGAGCTCGGCCATGTGCTGGGACGCCGAGCGGATGCGGCGCAGGTGGCCGAGGTCCTCCTCCGGAAGCAGGGGGGTGCAGTCCTCGAGCAGCACCTCGCTGAACCCGTCCAGGGCGCGGAGCGGAGCGCGCAGGTCGTGCGACGCGGAGTAGACGAAGTCCTGGAGCTCGCGGTTGGCGACGGAGAGCTCCCTCGTCCGCTCCTCGACCCTGTGCTCCAGCTCCGCGTTCAGCGCCTGGATCTCCTCGTCGCGGCGCTTGCGCTCGTCGATGTCGATGCAGACGCCGGCCATACGCTGCGGGGCGCCGTCGGTGTCGTAGGTCGTCGCTCCGACGGCCCCGATCCAGCGCGCCGTCCCGTCCGGCAGCACGACGCGGTACTCGTTCTCCAGGGTGACGTGGTCGTCCATGGACTGCATGATCCTGGCCTCGGCGGACTCGAGGTCGTCGGGATGGAGCACCGCGCGCCATGTCTCGAAGCTGGCCTCCGCGTTCGCCGGAAGTCCGAACAGTTCGTAGAACTCGGGGGTCCACGTCAGCTTGCCGGTCGGTACGTCCCAGCTCCAGAAGCCGGCGCGGCCCGCACGTTGCGCGACGGCGAGCATCTCGTTGGCCTCGCGCAATGCCAACTCGGTCCGGCGTCTGGTGGTGACGTCGCGGAAGAAGACCGAGACGTGCCGCGGCTCGAAGTTGAACGCGTGGACCTCGAAGATGCCGGCGATGTCCTCGGCGTCGTAGGCGTATTGATCGAGGTCGTAGGCGCCGCCCTCCCGGGCCACGCGCCGGTACGCATCGGGAGTGCCGGTGTCGACGTTGCCCGGGAATGCTCCCTCGAGCGTCTTGCCGAGGAGCGGGGCGTGGTCCAGGTCCAGCATCTCCTCGGCCTTCTTGTTGAAGCCGGTGAAGAGCAGGCGTTCCTCATCGTCCAGACGGTACATGTGGACGCCGAACGGCGCGTTGTCCATCACCGCGCGTACCGCCTGCTCGCTGCGTGCGATCTCAGCCGCCGCCGCGACCGCTCCGTCACGTGCACCCACCAACTCTTGTGTGAAGAGCACCATGGCGACTGCTGTGATGGCCAGGAAGTCGGTCATCCAGATGGCCTTGACGTATGGCGTCTGGATGAAAGCCGGAGCGGGGAGGAGGCCCGAAGTCTGCAGATACGCCATCCCGAAGATGACGACAGCCCCGGCGCCGGCGAGGACCAGGCCCATCCTACAGCCGAGCGCCACGCCCCCGACGGCGACCGTCGCCAGCAGGGCCGCGGTGGCGGCGTTGTCGAGCCCGCCCGCCGTCCATGAGGCCCAGCAGCCCACCCCCAGGAGCCCCATCGTGACCAGCCAGGCCGCCGCCGTCGGGTGGCCGTTCCGGTTCAGGGTCAGCGCTGTGAGGCAGAAGGCGAGGACGACGGCGATGAGGATCAGGAAGCGTTCCGCATGCTCCGGAAAGAGCGCGATGAGCACCATCAGAGCCATGCAGTTGGTGGCGATGAGCGCCAGCCCCTGCCAGTGGTTCACTCTGGCGGCGCTGGTGTCGGCCGGGTCGTCCAAGACCGGGGGCAGCAGCAGACAGCGCACGCTGCCCGCGCGCTTCACGCGAGGAGAGGTCCCCACAGCCGACATACCCACCCCATTCCCCGATTCCCTCGCCTCGAGCCTACCCTCCCCCGAGGTGCTCTACTCTTGCGCGGGCCCGGGGCGGGATGCCCGGGGAGCGCCTGCGTCAGACCGCCTCGTCCAGCGCCTGCTCGAACTGGCTGGCGTAGAGGTCGTGGTAGAAGCCGTTCGCGGCCATGAGCTCTTCGTGGCTGCCCTGCTCGATGATCGCGCCCTTGTCCATGACCAGGATGATGTCGGCGCCGCGGATGGTGCTCAGCCGGTGGGCGATGACGAAGCTGGTGCGCTCCCGCATGAGCTCCGCCATGGCCTGCTGGATGAGCACCTCGGTGCGGGTGTCCACGGAGCTGGTGGCCTCGTCGAGGATCAGGATGTCCGGGTCGGCCAGGAACGCCCGCGCGATCGTCAGCAGCTGGCGCTCGCCCTGCGAGACGTTGGTGGCGTCGTCGTCGAGCACCGTGTCGTAGCCGTCGGGGAGCGCGCGCACGAAGTGGTCGACGCGCGCCGCCTTGGCCGCCGCACGGATCTCGTCCTCGGTGGCGCCCTCGCGCCCGTAGGCGATGTTGTCTCGGATGGTGCCGCTGAACAGCCAGGTGTCCTGCAGCACCATGCCGAACAGGCGGCGCAGGTCGCTGCGGCTGATGTCGCGGGTCTCGACGCCGTCGACGAGGATGCGGCCCTCGTCGATGTCGTAGAAGCGCAGCAGGAGGTTGACCAGGGTCGTCTTGCCGGCGCCGGTCGGTCCGACGATGGCGACGGTCTCGCCCGGTTGCACATCGAGCGTGAGATCGGTGATGAGGGGCGCGTCGGGGACGTAGCGGAACGACGCGTGCTCCAGCTCGATGTGCCCGCGCGTGTGCTCGAACTGGACGCACGCGGCCGGGTCGGGCGTCTCCTCCGCCTCGTCGAGCAGCTCGAAGATGCGCTCGGCCGACGCAGCCGTGCTCTGCAGCACGTTCATGATGCCGGCCACCTGCGTGATCGGCATCGTGAACTGGCGCGAGTACTGGATGAACGCCTGTACGTCGCCGAGCGAGATCCGGCCGGTCGCCACCATCAGCCCGCCGACGACGGCGATGGCCACGTAGTTCAGGTTCATGACCGAGTTCATCACCGGCATGATGATCCCGGAGATGAACTGCGCCTTGAAGCTCGCCTGGTAGAGCTCCTCGTTCTGCGCGTCGAACGTGGCGATCGCCTGCTCCTGGCGGCCGAACACCTTGACCACGTTGTGGCCGGTGAACATCTCCTCGACGTGGCCGTTGAGGTCGCCGGTGGTCTCCCACTGCTTGGCGAACTGCTTCTGCGAGCGCTTGGCGATGATCACGATGATCACCACCGAGATCGGCACGACCAGCACCGAGATCAGGGCCAGCAGCCAGCTGATGGTGAGCATCATGATGAGCACGCCGATGATCGTCAGCGCCGACGTGATGATCTGCGTGAGGCTCTGTTGCAGCGACTGCGAGATGTTGTCGATGTCGTTGGTCATGCGGCTCAGCACGTCGCCGCGCGGGTGATCGTCGAAGTACTTGAGGGGAAGGCGTGCCAGCTTCTCGTCCGCCTGCCGCCGCAGCCGGTAGATGGCGCGCTGCGCGACGCCGGCCATCAGATAGGACTGCATCCACTGGAACAGCGCGCTCACCAGGTACACGCCGGCGAGCAGAGCCAACGTGCGCGCGAGAGCGTCGAAGTCGATGCCCTCACCGGGGTTCAGCGGCATGCTGCTGATCATGTCGGCGATGCGGTCCTGGCCCTGGGCACGCAGCCCCGCGACCGCCTGCTCTTTGGTCGTGCCGGCCGGGATCTGCCCGTTGACGACGCCCTCGAAGAGGATGTTGGTCGCGTTGCCGAGGATCTTCGGCCCGACAACGGCGAACGCCACGCTGGCCACGGCCAGCAGCACCACCATGATGAGGAGGGTGCGCTCCGGGCGGAGCTCGCCGACGAGCCGGCGCATGGTGCCCTTGAAATCCTTGGCCTTGGCAGTCGGCTGCGTGAGCGCGTGGCCGCCGGGCCCGCCGGGGCCGGGCCCCTGGGGTCCGCCCGGTCGCTTCGGGGCTCCGCCTTGCGGCCCGCCCGCCTGAGGCTTGTTCTCAGACGCGCTCAAGCCGCGCCCTCCGCGCCGAGCTGCGAGGTCACGATCTCGCGGTAGGTCTCGCTGGTCTGCAGCAGCTCCTCGTGCGTGCCTATGCCGGCGATCGTGCCGTCGTCGTCGAGCACGACGATCTGGTCGGCGTGCATGATGGTGCCGACGCGCTGCGCGACGATGATCACGGTCGCGTCCGCCGTGTGCTTGTGCAGCGCCGCGCGCAGCTTGGCGTCCGTGCTGAAGTCGAGGGCGGAGAAGCTGTCGTCGTAGATCTGGATCTTCGCCTGCTTGGCCAGCGCCCGGGCGATGGCGAGGCGCTGGCGCTGGCCGCCGGAGACGCTGGCGCCGCCTTGGGCGACGTGCGTCTCCAGGCCCTCCGGCATCTCCTGGACGAAGTCGCGTCCCTGGGCGATCTCGAGGTAGTGCCAGAGCCGCTCCTCGGCCGCCTCGTCGTCGCCGTGGCGCAGGTTGTCCGCCACTGAGCCGCTGAAGAGGAACGACTTCTGCGGCACGAGGCCGATCCTGCGCCACAAGTCCTGCTGCGAGAGCTCGCGCACGTCCACCCCGTCCACGAGCACTGCGCCGCCCGTCACTTCGTAGAAGCGTGGGATGAGGCTGATCAGCGTCGTCTTGCCGCTGCCGGTGCTGCCGACGATGGCGGTGGTCTCGCCCGGCCGCGCCGTGAACGTGATGCCGCTCAGCACCGGCTCCTCGGCGCCCGGGTAACGGAACTCCACGTCGCGGAACTCGACGAGGCCGGCCTCGGGCACGTCCTGGGCCGGCCGCTCCGGGTCGACGATGCTCGGCTCGACGTCGAGCACCTCCATGATGCGCTGCGCCGAGACGGCGGCGCGTGGCACCATGACGAACATGAACGTCGCCATGAGCACCGAGAACAGGATCATGAAGACGTACTGCAGGAAGGCGGTGAGGTCGCCGATGGGCATGCTGCCGTCGGCGATCTGCTTGCCGCCGAACCACATGATAGCGATGGTCGTGAAATTCATGATGAGCGTGACGGCCGGGAACACCATCGCGAACAGCCGCCCGACCTTGAGTGAGGTGTCGGTCAGGTCCTGATTGGCGACGTCGAAGCGCTTCTCCTCGTACACGGTCCTGTCGAAGGCGCGGATCACGCGCACGCCGCTCAGGAACTCGCGCGTCACCTGGTTGATGCGGTCGATCTTCTTCTGCATGGACATGAACAGCGGCGTCGCCCGCGAGATCACGAGACCGATGAAGACGCCCATGATGGGGATCGCCACCAGGATGACGGTCGAGAGTGTGACGTTGAGGCGCAGGGCCATGATCACACCGCCGATGGCCATCATCGGCGCCATGAGCACCACGTTGAGCATCATCAGGACCACCATCTGCACCTGCTGCACATCGTTGGTCGTGCGCGTGATGAGCGACGGCGCGCCGAAGCGGTTGACCTCGGCCTGGGAGAACTTCTGGACGCGGCGGAAGAGCGCCCCGCGCGTGTCGCGGCCGAGCGACATTGAGGTCTTGGAGCCGAAGTACACGGAGGCGATGGCGGCGAGCGCGGAGATGAGCGTGACGCCGAGCATCACGGCGCCGACCTGGAGGATGTAGGCGGTGTCTCCCTTGACGACGCCGTTGTTGATGATGTCGGCGTTGAGCGTCGGCAGGTAGAGGTTGGCGATCACCTGCGAGAGCACCAGCAAGGTCACGAGTGCGATGAGCCAGCGGTAGGGGCGCAGGCCCGCGCGAAGGAGGCGGATCACAGTGCCGCCTCGCTGCCGCCGGCGCCGGCCTCGCGGGTCGCCGAGGCGCGCTCGATGGTCGCGGAGAGCGCGTCGAGCAGGCGCGCCAGGTCCCGGCGGTCGTCGTCGGGGAGCGTCCCGATGGTCGCGTTGACGTACTCGGCGGCGGCCGCGCGCATCCGCTTCTCCAGCGCCCGGCCGGCGTCCGTGAGCTCGACTCTCGTGAGCCGGGCGTCCGTGGCGTCGGGTCGGCGCAGCACGAGCCCTGCCTTCTCCATAGAGTGGAGCATCTTCGTCAGGGTCGGGGGCGCCACGTAGAGGGCCTTGGCCAGGTCCCGCTGCGTGATGCCGTCGTTGGCGATCAGCACGCGCAGGCACATCGCCTGGCCGGGGTGGATGCCGTGGTCGGCGAGGGCCTGCATCATCAGCCGTCGGTGCAGCCGCAGGGTGCCGATGAAGGCGCGGAACGCCGCCGACGAGAGGTCGTCGACGCCGTCAAGCGATCGGGGCAGAGCTGGCAGTGGGGGGTGGGTCAACGGCGCTCCCGGGTTCGTATCGCCGGGGAAGGTTAGCACGCAAATGATTAGCTGGCAAACGAACCACAGACTCGCCCCTGCGAGGTTCCTAACCTCGCGCCGGGGTAGGTATCCTTGATAAGGGTCTTGCCGGTTCCTGAGGAATCCCCGAGTACTGATCGAGACGATGGCTGCTGCAGTGACGACAGACCGGGCCGAGGCCCGCAGGCGGCGGCGCCGAGCGGCGCTGCGGCTGGCGCTGCGCTACGCTCTGATCTATGCCGTCGTCGCCATCGCATGGATCGTCCTCTCCGACCGGATCCTGGCCTGGCTGACGCTGTCGCACGACGTCGAGCTGGCCCTGTCGTTGCTCAGGGGAGTCGGCTTCGTCATCGTCACCTCGGGGCTGCTCATGGTGCTGGGATGGCGGTACTTCCAGAGACTCGAGGCCTCGCAGGAGCGCTACACACGGCTGTTCGAGAACGCCGTGGAGGGGCTCACCGTGTTCCGGATCGTCCGTGACCGCGATGACAAGGTCATCGACCTCGAGGTGGTGGACATGAACCCGACGCAGCGGACGCGTACCGGGCTGACGCGGCAGGAGGCCGTCGGCAGGCGGCTGAGCCGGCCCGACGGCCTCGACGAGCGGACGCGCTCGTATCTGGAAGTGGTCGCGAGCGCGGCCGATGCGGGCGCGTTCGCCCGCTCCGAGCTCTACGTGGAGAGCGAGGACGCCTACGAGCTCCTCGAGGCGTACCCGATCGGCCGCGACCGCTGGGCGCTCGCCGCCCAGGACATCAGCGGCGTCCGCCACGCGGAGCGGGCCCTCCGGCGGCAGGAGGAGAGCATCCGCCGTGCCTACGTCGACGTGCTCGACGCGGTCACCGGCGGCAAGCTGATCCTGCTCACCGACGAGGAACTGCGCGGCCAGCTGGGTGTGCCGCTCATGGAGCCGGTGCCCGTGACGGCGCCGCGCGAGCTCGCGGAGGCCCGCGGCGTGATCGCCCGGACGGCTGCGGAGCACTTCCCCGGCTGGACGTCGGGTGTGGATGTGCGCACTCCCGTCGGCGAGGCGCTCGTCAACGCGCTGCGTCATGCGGGCGGCGGCAGCTACCAGATCTTCACGCGCGACGACAAGCTGCAGGTGCTCGTACGTGACGATGGCCCGGGGATCGACTTCCGCATGCTCCCCCGGGCCACTCTGCAGCGTGGGTTCTCGACCGCCGCGAGCCTCGGCATGGGATTCACGATCATGCTGCAGGTGTGCGAGCGGGTGCTGCTCAGCACGCGTCCGGGGCGCACGTCCGTGGTGCTCGAGTTCGCCGACCGCCCGGCGCTGGCGGAGAGCCTGGCGGCCCTGGAGGTCAGGGCCACGTAGAGCGCGTGCGCCTCAGCCTGTCCCGGTGACGTCGGTCACGAACTCCCGGAACGCGGCGACGTAGGCAGCGACGTCAGCGCGGGTCGCGGCCACCGACAGTGCCGGACCGGCCGTGCTGATCGCCTCCCACACGCCGCGGTTCGCGAGGCAGAGCCGGAGCAGGGCGTTGAGCTCCGGCTGCTCGTCGGCATCGGCCTCCGCGGCGTTCCGAGCGAGGCGACCGCCGAAGCTGATCCCCGAGCGCGGCCCGAGTCGCTGGACCTTCCAGGGCAGTCCGGCCTCTGCCACGACGGCTTCCAGGCGATCGGCCAGCTCGGCGCCGAGGGCGGAGGCGTGCTTGTAGGCGTCCGGCGTGAGCACCTCGGTGAGTGCCGCCCGCGCCGCCGCCATGCTGAGGGCGTTGGCGAACAGCGTGCCGCCGGTGGCGAGCTCTCCCGGCCGGCCGGTCAGGCTCTCGCCGCGCTCGAAAGCCTCGCAGAGCTCGGCCGTCATGCCGTAGGCGCCCAGCGGCAGTCCGCCGCCGACCGCCTTGCCGACCACCACCGCGTCCGGCTCCAGCCGCCACTTCTCGGCCAGTCCGCCGGGCGCGCAGATGAGCGTGTGCGTCTCGTCCAGCAGGAGTATCGTCCCGGACGCTCGCGTGAGCTCGCGCAGGGCGTCGTGGAAGCCGGGCTCGGGGAGCACGACGCCCTCGTTGGTGAGCGCCGGCTCGGTGAACACGCAGGCGTGGTCGCCGGCGGCGAGGACGCGCTCGAGCGCGCCGACGTCGTTGAAGCCGATCACGTCGATGTCGCGGTCCGCGGCCGGCGTCAGGCCGAGGTACGAGAGCCGGCCCTCTCCGGCGAACGCCGTCAGCATCTCGTCGCCGTGACCGCCGTAGTTGCCGGTGAACGTGAGGACCTTGCGCCGGCCGGTGGCGTGACGGGCCAGCCGGATCGCCTCCGTGTTGGCCTGGGAGGCCGAGAGGGTGAACTGCCAGGAGGGGAGCTTCCAGCGGCGGGCGAGCTCCTCGGCCACCACCAGCGCGTCCCTGGTCGGCAGCATGAACTGGGAGCCGGCGGCCACGCGCCGCTGCACGGCGCGCACGACCGGCTCCGGGTCGATGCCGCAGAACGTGCTCTTGTCCCCGACGTTGGTGTCCAGGAAGCGGATGCCGTCGGCGCAGGTGAAGTGCGCGCCGTGCCCCTCGTCGATCCAGACGGGCGGGTGGGCGAAGTAGCTCGCCATCCAGCTCATGGGCACGCCGTGCGGCATGTGCGCCCGGGCGCGCTCGCGCAGTTGCAGGCAGCGCGGGTGCGTGCTCGCATAGCGCTCGCTCTCACGCAGCCACAGCTCGTCTGTGCGCCTGGGATCGACGCCCGCCCGTTCGTCCATGTGGCGGACCATAGCAGGCTCAGCGCGCGCGCATCCGATTGCCCCGGGCCTCGTGCTCCACCTCGGCGATGCCGAGCGCCTCGAGGACCGGCGGGACGTAGTTGGCGAAGCGTCCGCGCAGGCCCTTCTTGAGACCGTACCATCCGCCGACCGGGTTACCCGGGGATCTGCCCCATGCCTCGACGGTGCCCTCCGCGGCCGGCTTCTGCTCGTCGGCGCTGCCCAGTGGCACCCAGTCGCCCGCCTGCACCAGCATCTCTCGCAGGTCCTCGATGCAGCGCAGCTGGTAGCGGAGCTCGGTCTTGCCGACGATCACGACGAGCGCCGGCGGGTCCGCCGTCTCGTCGCGGTAGGCCTGGTACTCGGACTTGCCCGGTGGCGTGGTGAGGGTCCACGGGTCTTCCCGCGTCCCCGTTCCTCGTGTCTGTGCGTTGCTCATGAGTGCTCCAGTGTCCGTGAAGGCCGGCGGCGAAGTCCCTCCGGCCGTGCCCTGGGTCTTCCCGCCGCGTCGGCTCGAGTATCCTTGTGGCGGTGACCGCCCTGCCGCTCAAACGACTGGACCCCCCGCCGGACGTCGCCGCCGGCCCGCAGGTGGCCGCCGCGCCGACGGCGGGCGCCGCGGGCTCGCCGGAGAGCGTCTCCGCCCTGCGCCGGGTCGACGACCTCATCACTCGGCTGCGGCCTGACCGTATGCGCGTCGCCCGGCGCGCGGCCCGCCCGCGTCCGCTCCTGGTCGGGCTCCTCGCGCTGGCGCTGCTCGCCCTCGCCCTTTCCGCCTGCGGCGGGGGCGAGGGCGCCTCCACCGCTGCTCCGCCCGCGTCTCCCGCGCTCTCGGCGCCGGCCACGTCCGTGCCGCCTTCGCCGGTCGCGTCCGCGAGCGCCGCCGCGTCCGCGAGCGCCGCCGCGTCCGCGAGCGCCGCCACATCCGCCATCCCCACAGAACTCGCCCGGCAGTTCCCCGCTCCGTCCGGTCGGCTCGACCTGCAGGTGACGGCCAGGGGCGATTGGGACGGCGTCCCCGTGCGGCACGTGACCTACCGAAGCGACGGCGCCGTGGTCACCGCCACGCTGTCGCTGCCGGCGGGAGAGGGGCCGTTCCCGGCCGTGCTCTACGCGCCGGGGGTCAGCTGTTCGCGAGACATGTTCGCCGCCGACGTCGCGGCCCTGCAGCGGGACGGCATCGCGGCGCTGGCGGTCGACCCGCCCGACGGCCGCGACCCCTTCGTCCGCCCCATCTCTGCCGACGCGGAGGACGCCGCCGAGGCGCATGTCCGGTACGTCACCGACCTTCGCCGAGGGCTCGATGTGCTGCGCTCATTGCCGGAGGTCGACGACGGCAGCCTCGGCTACGTCGGCTACAGCTGGGGCGGCTTCGTGGGCGGCTACCTCGCCGGCTTGCAGGAGCCCGTTCGGGCTTATGTCCTCACCTATGCCGGCGCCGACTGGGTAGGCGCCGACCCGACGGCGGCGGACGGCTTCGCCGCCGACCCCGCCGCGGCGGTCGGCGCCGCGCTTCCCGGCGCCTACCTCTTCATCGCCGGGGTGGACGACCCGCTGTTCTCCCGCGCGAGCGTCACGCGCTACGCCCGCGCCGCGAGCGGGAGCACGCGCCTGGAGTGGCTCCCGGGCGGTCACGGCGATTACTGGGCCGCTCCGGGGAGCGCGGCGCCGCAGGTGCACCGCGTCTGGCTCGAACGCCGCCTCTGACGCGGTGTCGCCGTCGCCGCGGGCAGGCGCCCACAGTCGCGCCGCGAACTGCGTAGTCGTCTCGTCACGCCGCAGGGATGAGCCATGCGTAAGGTCCGCGACAACCTGGACAAGCGGAGGACCATGAGCGAAGTGAACGAGACCCTCAGGCTGCTGGACCAGCGCTGCTCGACGCGCGCCTACGATCCGGCGCCGCCGACCGACGAGGAGAAGCGCACGGTCCTGCACGCGGCGCTGCGCGCCCCGACGGCCGGCAACATGATGCTGTACTCGATCATCGAGATCGAGGATCAGGAGCTCAAGGACCGGCTGGCGGTGACGTGCGACGATCAGCCGTTCATCGCCCGGGCGCCGTGGGTGCTGCTGTTCGTGGCCGACTTCCAGAAGTGGATGGACCTGTTCGCGGCGTGCGGGTGCGACGAGCTGCCAGACGTGCCACCCGGCGTGACGCCGGGCCCCGGCGACCTGATCATGGCCTGCAACGACGCCGTGATCGCGGCGCAGAATGCCGTGGTGGCCGCAGAGTCGCTCGGCATCGGCTCCTGCTACATCGGCGACATCATGGAGCTCGGCGAGACGCACGCCGAGCTGCTGAAGTTGCCCCGCTACACCTTCCCAGCGGCGATGCTATGCCTCGGCCGGCCGAAGGTCCGCCCTCACCGGACAGAGCGGTACGAGGAACATGTCGTACACAAGAACCGGTACCGGCGGCTCACCACCTCCGAGCTCGCGGACGTCTCGCGCGAACTCGATGAGCTGCACGGCGCACGCTCACCGCGGCCGGGCGTCAGCGGCTGCGTGCAGGACGTCTACGCGCGCAAGTTCACGGCGGGCTTCGCCGCGGAGATGAACCGCTCGGTGGCGTGGTGGCTGGAGCGCTGGACCTCGGGGACCGCCGGGGCGGAGTAGCTGCGGCGGCCTACCAGCTCCACGTGCCGGATGCGACGCACCATGCCGGCACGGCGAACGTCACGAGCGCGATCACGGCGACGAGCGCAGTCGCCGTCGCGCGCCTCGTCGTCCAGCTTCTGGTCGTCATGGGGCGCCTCCTCGGATGTCGGGCCTCGCCCCGAGTGTACCCGGCGCGCGGCACTCGCAACGGCGGCCTCAGGCCGCGGGTGACGAGCTGCCGCGTATGCCTCGGCGCTGCGGGGTAGAGACGCGGCAGGATCGCTGAAGGGAGTGACGATGGACGATGCAGCCTGGCCGCGGGCCCGCGCGTTGACGGAGGACGAGGTCTCCGCGGGGGCCGCCGTCGTCGCGGATCGCGCCGCAGAGGCCCAGGTCCCGGGCCGCATGCCGGCCATCTACCTGGGTCACGGCGCGCCGCCGCTGCTGGACGACGCGCTCTGGGTGGCCGAGCTGGCCGCCTGGGCCGGAGCGCTGCCGCAGCCGAAGGCCGTGCTCATGGTCTCGGCGCACTGGACGCAGGCGCCGCTGACGCTGGGCGCCACGGAGGCCGGCGTGCCGCTCATCTACGACTTCTCCGGCTTTCCGGACAAGTACTATCAGGCGCGCTATCCGGCCCCGCCGGCTCCCGAGCTGTCCGCGCGTGTTGCCGAGCTGGCCGGCGGCGAGCGGGCGGTGGCGCACGAGCCGAGCCGCGGTCTGGATCACGGCGCCTACGTGCCGCTGGTCGCCATGTATCCCTACGCGGACGTCCCCGTCCTGCAACTGGCGCTCCCGACGCTTGATCCCGAGCGGCTGCTCGAGCTCGGAGCTCGCCTGCGGCCACTCCGCGACGAGGGCGTCCTCATCATCGGCAGTGGGTTCATGACCCACGGCCTGCCGTACCTGCGTGAGTTCGTGCTCGACGCGCCGCCGCCGGACTGGTCGAAGGACTTCGACCAGTGGGTGGCGGCGGCCCTCGAGGCCGGCGACGCGGCTGCGCTCACCGCGTTCCGCGACGTCCCGTCCGCGCGGTACGCCCACCCGACGGTCGAGCACTTCGTCCCGCTCTTCGTCGCGCTCGGCGCCTCCGCGCCTGACGGCCCCATGACCACGCCGATCTCCGGCTTCTGGTTGGGGCTCTCCAAGCGCTCGGTGCAATTCGCCTGATCGAGGCGAGCTCGCGCGCTCGCGGCGGCGCGGGCGGCTGTGCGATGATGCGGCCGATCTTCGGGGGCCGGTTGTCATCGGGCCCCTGACAGGAGGCACGCCCGCCGCGCGGCCGACCGTCTGAAGGAGGGCGGGTACGGAGGAGTACCTTCTCAATCTGTTCGGCATCTCCGTGCTCGCCTTCGCCGTGCCGTTCGCGCTCGGCTTCTTCCCGCGGCTCCGCGTGCCGGCGATCGTGCTTGAGATCGTCGCCGGGATCCTCGTCGGGCCGCAGGTGCTGGGCTGGCTGCGCGTCGACGATGTCGCCCGCTTCCTCGCCCTGCTCGGGGTCGCGTTCCTGCTGTTCCTGGCCGGCGCCGAGCTCGATCTCGGCGCGCTCGGCGGCAAGCCGCTGAGGCTCGGGGTCGCGGGCTTCGCCGTTTCCTTCGTTCTTGCCGTCGCCGGCGCGTTCGCCCTGCAGGCCGTCGGCATCGAGTCCACCCCGCTGCTCGTCGCGGTCGCCCTCTGCTCGACCTCGGTGGGCATCGTCGTACCGGTGCTCCGCGACACCCACCAGCTGCAGTCGGGCGTCGGGAGGCTCGTGGTCGCCGGCGGGGCTGTGGCCGAGTTCGCCGGCATCGCGCTGCTCGGCGTGCTCTTCGCGGTCCCGGCGGAGTCCGCGGTCCAGGAACTGCTCTTCGTGGCGATCGGCCTGCTCGTGCTGCTCTGGTTCGTGTTCGTCATCGTCGCGGTCGGCTGGGGCCTGCGTCGCGCCGCCGCCTGGACACCGGGCAGGCAGGTGGCGGCGCGCCTCGACCTCACGACGTCGCAGATCACCACACGCTTCGTCGTGATGGTGGTCCTGGGAGCCGCGTCCATCGCCGCCGTCTTCGGCTTCGAGGTGATCCTCGGCACGTTCATCGCCGGCATCCTCTTCGGGGCGCTGATCCGGGGGACGGAGCGAGAGTCCCTGTTCGGGACCCGCCTCGACGCCATCGGCTTCGGCTTCTTCGTGCCCATCTTCTTCATTGTCAGCGGCATGCGCCTCGACATCCGGGCCGCCCTCACGCCGTCCGGTCTGCTCTCGGTCCTCGGGTTCCTCGCGATTCTGACCGTCGCCCGCGGAGCGCCGGCGCTCCTCTACCGCGGCTCCATGAGCTCGCGCGGGGTCCTGGCGAGCGGGCTGATGCTGGCGACCAACGTCTCCTTCATCGTGGTCGCCGCCGAGCTCGGCGTGACGGCCGGGCTTGTGTCCTCGTCGGTCGCCTCGTCGATGGTCCTGGCCGGCCTGATCTCGGCGGTGCTCTTCCCGGCGCTCTCGCAGTCGGTGCTGGCTCGCGCGTCGTCCTGAGGGCGTGAGGTCACCCGGTTTCTGGAGGCCGTGGAGGACGGCGAGGCCTTGTCATCGTGGGCGCGACGCGCATTCTCGGGACCAGGAAGCACGCCGCGGAGCCTGCGCAGGCGTAGACTCTCACACGCCGCCGCGTCGCTCCCTCCGGCTCCGATCGTCGCCGGCCTCCGGCCACTCGCGCCTCGCGCCGGCCGGAGGCTCAGTCAGGCGCGAAGCAGGCCTGTGCTATCCTCGGCGCCGTGAGCACCGAGACACCGATCCCAGCTGAGCGCGGCGACTTCATCCGCGAGATCGTCGCCGCCGACCTCCGCGAGGGGCGGCGCCAGTCCATCGTCACTCGCTTCCCGCCGGAGCCGAACGGCTACCTGCACATCGGTCACGCCAAGTCCATCTGCCTGAACTTCGGCATCGCTCGCGAGTTCGGCGGCCGCTGCAACCTGCGCTTCGACGATACGAATCCGATGAAGGAAGAGCAGGAGTACATCGACGCCATCGAGGCCGACGTCCGCTGGCTGGGGTTCGACTGGGGCGAGCACCTGTACTACGCCTCGGACTACTTCGAGCAGCTCTACGAGTGGGCGGTCGACCTCATCAAGGCCGGCAAGGCCTACGTCGACGATCTCTCGGCCGACGAGATCCGCGAACACCGCGGCACGTTCACCGAGCCCGGCCGCAACAGCCCGTGGCGTGACCGCCCGGCCGACGAGAGCCTCGACCTCTTCGCGCGCATGCGCGCCGGGGAGTTCCCGAACGGCGCGCGCGTCCTGCGGGCGAAGATCGACATGGCCGCGCCCAACATCAGCCTCCGCGACCCGGTGCTGTACCGGATCGTGCACAGCGAGCATCCGCGTACCGGCGACGCCTGGTGCGTGTATCCCACCTACGACTTCGCGCACGGCCAGTCCGACGCGATCGAGGGCATCACGCACTCCATCTGCACGCTCGAGTTCGAGGCGCACCGGCCGCTCTACGACTGGCTCATCGACAACCTGCCGGTGCCGTCGCGGCCGCACCAGTACGAGTTCGCGCGGCTGAACCTCACGCACACCGTCCTCTCCAAGCGCGTGCTGCTGCGCCTGGTGAACGAGGGCCACGTGCGTGGCTGGGACGATCCGCGGATGCCGACCATGTCCGGCCTGCGCCGGCGCGGCTACCCCGCCGAGGGGATCACCGACTTCGCGACGCTGGTCGGCGTGGCCAAGACCGACAGCGTGGTCGAGGTCGGCATGCTCGAGCACGCGGTGCGCAACGTCCTCAACCGGGCGGCGTCGCGCCGGTTCGCAGTGCTGGCGCCGCTCAAGATCGTCATTGAGAATTTCCCCGAGGGGCAGGTCGAGGAGGTGGAGGTCCCCAACAACCCGGAGGACCCGTCCGCCGGGACCCGCAAGGTGCCGTTCTCCCGTGAGCTCTGGATCGAGCGCGACGACTTCATGGAGGAGCCGGTGCGCAAGTTCTTCCGCCTGGCGCCCGGCCGCGAGGTGCGGCTGCGGTCCGCCTACTTCGTGACCTGCACCGAGGTCGTGAAGGACGACGCCGGGGAGGTCGTGGAGCTGCGCTGCACGTACGACCCGGCGACGCGCGGCGGCGACGCGCCCGACGGCCGCCGCCCCAAGGCGACGCTCCACTGGGTGTCCGCCGCGCACGCCGTGCCGGCCGAGGTCCGGCTCTACGACTACCTCTTCAAGAGCCCGTACCCCGGCGCCGACGGCGCCGACCTCTTCGACGACCTGAACCCGGAGTCGGAGACGACGCTGAGCGGCTGTTTCGTCGAGGCGTCGCTCGCGGACGTGCCGGCCGGCGAGACCGTCCAGTTCGAGCGGCTCGGCTACTTCTGCCCGGATCCCGATTCGGCGGCGGACGCACTGGTCTTCAACCGGACGATGACGCTCAAGGACACCTGGGCGAAGCTGCAGAAGCAGGGGCGCCAGGACACCGCCTGAGCGCGCCCCGGCGGCGCCTCGAGTCGCCGGCCGCCGTGGCCCGCGAAGCGCCGGCCGCGTGGACTCTGTTCGCGTGTGACGGTTGAGGAGGGTCCCGTCTCGCGGTACACTTCTGCCCTGCCTTCGGGCACCGCTGGCGAGTGGCCTAATTGGCAAGGCACCTGACTCTGGATCAGGGGATTGAAGGTTCGAGTCCTTCCTCGCCAGCCACTTCTTCCTCCGCCTCCGCGCAGGAGTTGCAGACGGCCATTGCGGGGGTCTCGCGGAGGGTACGCAGGACGCGATCTACCTGCATAGCAATGGTGGACCGGAGCCCCCTCACTCCTCGACCGCGGTCACAACTCCGCTCATCATGTCGACCTCGAACTCCATTGCGTCGGCCAGATCGGTGCCTGACGCGAAGGTGACCGTCCACACACCGGGCTTGATGCCCGTGTCGACTCCTCCGGGTGCTTCGATTTCGGCGAACGCGCCGCTCACCATGACGTTCTTGGGCACGGACCCCGACTTCTCACCGAACTCCCGAGCCTTCACGACGGCCTCGGCGGCTCCCACTTCGACTGCCTCGATGTCGATCACCGTGCGGACTTTGGTGTTCGCCTTCGCCTCGAGCCATCTCCTCGCCGGCTGCGCCGTGCCGTGCTCGACCGAGACCAAGTACAGGGCGTTCTTGCTCGCCGAGAACAACGCGAAGCTCCACGAATCCGGGACGTCGGCGAGAGCGAGACCGCCGGTGCCCACGGAAGTGAGGATGGCGTCGTCGGCCACTTGCCTCATGGCCGCTTCGGCCTCCGGCCACGCCATGAGGACACCGTCCTCTTGAGCTGCCGCATCCGGCACCGCGCCTTCGGGTGAGTCGCTGGTCGTGCTTGAGCTGCCGCAGGCGGCGAGCCCAAGCAGCGCGAGCATCACGGTCAGAAGCAGCAGCACGCCGGCGGTGATCGAACGCGATCCGCGTTTCCCCTGAGTCCGCATGCCCTGCCCCTTCCCCCGTGGCCCTATGGCTCCCGAGGAGTCCGTCCCCAGACCGTGAGATGCGCCGCCCGTCTCAAGCGTCTAGAACAGGGACTGTCTACGCCCAGCCGGCGGAGAGTTCAAGCGTTTGGGGAGGTCGCTCGGCTGAGGCCGCCGGTCACAACGGACACCCGGGAGTGCCAGTCCGTGTCATCCACACCCGGGCATTTGGGTTGCAGAATGGTTGCAGCGGGCTGGCTCAGCGGAGGGCAGCGCGGAAGAAACCCCTGGAAATGGGTGGTAGCGCATACGGGATTCGAACCCGTGTTACCGCCGTGAGAGGGCCCTCCGGCGCGCCGTTTCGGGTGTCAGAAGGTGCAGTCTGAGCCTGAGAGCGCGCCTTCAGCATGAGCCAGTCGGGCCGGCTGTTGCCATCTTGGGGCTGATTGGCGAGGGGTGCGGCAACAAACGCGGCAACAGTAGCCCACTCCGCCCCCCTCACATCTTGATGCGGTCGCGCAGGCCGACGAGGTTCAGGTCGAGCGCCAAGCCCGCCTCGAACGGTTTCGCGCTGGCTGCGCCAGCCTCGACCTCGCGCGAGTTGGCGTCAATCACCTCGTAGATCCAGCTGTACTCAGGTGCCGAGGTGCCCTCGGGCAGCGGCCACAGCCAGTTCGTGAAGTCACCGACGATGAAGGCGACGTACACCGGCCGGTCTGGATTCGTCATGCCTGCAGACGAGTTCCCGGTGGCTGCGGCAGCTTTGTCGGCCGTCGTCAGCGCCCACCACGCCCATGCGTGAGCGTCGCCGGCGTTGCTCGCCAGCTGCTTCATCTGGTCGAAGAGCCAGACAGGCGGCTGCTCCGCCAGCTTGTTGGAGAACTCCTTCTCAGTGACCGTGCCGTCCTCCGAGACGACGCGCATCGAACCCCCGCCGGCGATGAAGACGCCGACCTGGGTGATGCCGTCTGACTCATAGAGGGGGACTTCGCGGCGGTGCTGGTTCTGGGTCGCCAGGAACCACTTCTCCTCGCCCGGCCCAGACACTGGCCCCCTGAGGTCCTCCCAGTACATGTAGCCGTTCTCGCCCCGTGAGGCGTGCGCGGCCATCAGCTCAGGGAATCCAGAACCCGGGTGGTTTGGTCCGTAGGTCTGGCCGCTCGCGTTGGTCGGGTAGGGCGACGGCGACCCGCTGTGACCCAGGTCCGTATTGACGTTTGGCCGGAGGTCATTCGCGTCCTGCCTGTGGGAGCCGGACTCGGAGGCGATGGTCACGCCGGCGAAGAGGGAAACGGCGGCTGCGCCCAACCCGACCGCGGTCACGACGAGGCGACGGCGTCGACGAGGTCGCTGCGCCCGGATCTCGCTCATGACGGACCGACGCAGCTCGCGGAGACGCCCCTCTGAAGGCTCCGGGACAGGCGGCGCCGGCAGCAGCTGGGCGAGCTCCTCGGCCTCGAAGCCGCGCTCGTCGTCGGTCGGATGCGTGCCCATCAGCTCCTCTCCTTCTCCGGTCTCGCGATGCTGGTGCAGACACTTCCTCCCTGTCCGCAGGCTTCGTTAAGTTCCATCGTTGCGGCGCGCATCGCGTGAAGCTCACTGCGACCGAGGTCCTGGAGACGCGACTTGGCGCGTGAGAGGCGCGAGCGGACCGTGCCGACCGGCACGTCGAGAGCCTCCGCGGCTTGTGCGTAGGTCAGACCCGACCAGATGCACAGCGCGACGACCTCCCGTTCGGCTGGCCGCAGTGCGCTCAGCGCCTTCCGGGCGGCGGCAAGCTGCTCCTCCTCGTTCTCGCGCCGCACCAGGTCGTCGGCGTGGTCGGGGACCGGTTCAGGGTCCGGAATGCGTTCCAGTACGGCTCGATACCGCTTCGAGGAACGGCGCGCGTTGCGCAGTACATTCGTCGCGATGCCGTACAGCCACGGCTCAAGGCTATCGCCCTCCGGCCGCACCTTCCGGCGCAGGCGCCAGGCGTCAAGGAAGGTCTGTCCGACCACATCTTCAGCTGCCGCAGGATCGCCAGTGACTCGGCAGGCGTAGCGATAGATGACGCGCGCGTACTCGTCGAAGAGCGTGCCAAAGGCGTCCGCGTCCCCCGCCCTCACGCGCGCACGAAAGGAGTCCTCCATGCCCTTACCTGTCCGCTCCGGGTGAAGAGTTCCATTGATCCGTGATGCGAAGATCCCTTCTGACCACCGTATCAGCGGCCGGTTGCGCGGAGGCGCGGCAGAGAGGCGCAGCGGCAGCAGCCTGCTTGCAATGGCACCAGGCTCAGCCGTCACATACCAGGGAGCGACATGAGATCGATCTGTTGCAGGTCCAGCCCCCTGGTGTTCGGTGACGAGTTGGTGCCTCCCGACTCGTCGACCAAATGCGTGGTGGGGTCAATGACCTCGAACCCCCACGCAACCGGCACGGGCGTCGCCCCCGGCCGAATCGAACGGGGCGTGAAGGCGCCCTGCATGATGAGCAGGTAGGTCGGTCGGCTGTTCTTCGCACTATTCTTCTGCCAGTGCCCCGGCTCGACGGCCCGCAGCGCCAGCTCCAGCGTCGACTTCGTCCACCAGGCCTGTGTGGCCTTTCCTTGCCGGGCCATGAACCGCGCCTGCCGGAGCAGCCACTTTGGCGCCTGTGCATCCTGATCGCTGACGCGCTCCAGGGTGTGAGTCTCGGAGCCATTTGGCCGCGTGACAGTCAGCGCGTCAGTGGCCTCGTCGTAGGTGACCCGCCAAACCGGAGCGCTCATCGTGTTCTCGCCCCAGATGGTGATCGTGTCGTCCTTGAGGCTGGCCGGGAACGGGACCTTGAAGGAGCGCGGGTAGGTGACCGTATACCAGACGCCGTAGGCCCGGCCCGGGTCCGACGCGATGGACAGCGTGTAAGCCTCGGGCGAATCGGTCTCCTGCCACACGCCGACGGCCTTGGTCTCTATCGGGGACCCGTGCGCCAGTCGCGGCGGCAGCACGATGGCCACCACGAGAGCAAACGCCACCAGCGGAATCCCAACGAGAAGCACCTTCCTCAACATTGCGCACCTCCGCTTCTTAGGATCCAGCGTGTGGGACCACTATGTCCCTTGCCTGAGCTTCATCGCTCGCAGGGCGGGCTGTCGTCGGTGCTACTTCTCGCCGAGCGCAGTGCGGCCCTGCAGGCGGAAGAGGGAGGTATCGAATGGCGTGGCGCTCGCGCCCTCGGAGATCACCTCGTGCGAGTCCTTGTCGAGTAGCAGGTAGATCCACCCGTAGCTGCCCGCAGCCGCGGGGCTGGCCCCCGCCGAAGTGAGCTGTCGCGTGAAGTCGCCGTGCAGGATCGCAATCCAGACCAGGCTGTACTCCACCTCTTCGGACGCCAGCGCGGCCTCGCCCTCGAAGGGCGCCGCACACCGGCGGTACTGCAGCGTCCATCTGGCGGTCGCTTTCGGATCACCGGCCTCACGCGCCGCGGCGGACATCCGCTCCACGAGCCAATCGGGTGCGACCGGCTCCGACGAGGTCAGCGCCGGGTGCGTCGGGCCCACGTCGCGGAACCAGAGCGTGATCTCCCTCCAGGTGACCGGCCTCTCCGCCTTGCTCAGACGCAGCAGGCTTGGGTCATCTGCCGCAGCGTTGGTCGTGGTGCTGCCGTCCAGTGCTTCCCGGGTGATGGTGATCGCGCCGTCGGCGGCCTTCTTCGTCGTGATGATCGTGCCGTGGGCGTCGGCGGTATCCTCGTACTCGCTGCCGTCCCCGGACTTGCCGCCCCCCGCGCTGCCCGGGCCGCCGAGCCAGAAGACGCCGATCTGCGTGGTGCCGTCGGACTCATACTTCGGCACGGCGTGCCCTCTGAGGCCGGCCGCGTTATAGTCGCTCACCTCGCCCGGAGGCATGCGGAAGGAGGGCGCGGGGCCGTAGAGGTCGGTCTTGTAGCAGTACCCCTTCTTGCCGTCCGAGGCGACGGCGATGAGGTCAGGCTCGTCCTCAACGGACTTTGCGAGGGGCGCCTTGCCGTAGGTGTGCCCCTGCTCGTTGGTCGGCCAGATGGTCTTGCGCAGCGGCTCCAGGCCACCCGCAAGGGCGACCCCGCCCAGCACGATCGCCACGGCGATGCCGACAACGAGGGCGACGACGAGCCGCGACCGCCGAGGTTGTCTGGCGCGCGCCACGGAAGAGGCTTGCGTCTCGAGCTGGCCCCTCAACTCGCGGGCGAACTGAGTCTCGCCCAGCTCTCGTTCTCTATCCTCGCGCTGCATCACGTCACCTCATCCGTCCAACTGGGCTGCCAGACGCCTGAGCCCGCGGCTGACGCGGGCTCGCGCGGTCTCCTCGCTGCAGCCGAGCTCTTTCGCCATCTCCCGATACGATCGCCCCTCGATCACGCGCAGGCGCAGGGCCTCGCGCTGGTCTTGCCGCAGGGCGTCGAAGGCGTCCCTGACCTCGCGGCCGACGTGCTCGAAGTCGATGAGCGCCTCGATGCGCTCGACGTCGTCGACGCCGAGCTCGATGCGCTCCATGCCGAGCCGACTCCGGGCCGCGTCCTCGACGCGCAGGCGGCGCAGGTAGCGAGCCAGCTTGTGGGCGGCGATGGCGTACAGCCAGGCCGACGCCGAACCCTCGCCGCGGTCGCGGAAGCGGCGGCGCGAGGCGTAGGCCTCGGCCAGCGTCTCGGCGGTCAGGTCGGCGGCCACCTGGGCGTCGAGCGTGCGGCGGACGAAGTAGGCGAGCAGACCGGGCAGCATGCGGTCATAGAGAGCGACGAAGCGGTCAGGACGCCTGCCCGAAGCGACCAGCAGCTCCTCGTCTCTGCGCCCACCCTGCTCCCCCACTGTCCCCCCGCTCGTCTCGTCGCTCGCAAGGCACCTTCTCTAGGTTAATGCCGTGAGCGCCGAATCCGTGACAGGTCGAGGCTGGCGGCCACAGGATCGGGCTCACGGCATTTGGCTAGCAGAATGGCATTCGCCGCCCCATAGCGGACAGCTCAGTCGGGTCAGTCACCGCCAAGCGTGATTGGCCCCGGCATCGGCTGGAGGTCGTGGCTGGACGTATCGAACGGCTTGTCGCTCTGAGCCTGCGAGAGGACGTTGTGCGAGTCCTGGTCGAGCAGCCAATACCTCCAGTCTCCTCCGGCGAAGTCGCCGTGCAGGATGACCAGCCAGACGGTCGTCCACTGCTGGTACGGAGACTCCGGCGCGTTGTCGCCCTCGACGCCCTTCAAGTAGTACCTCGTCTGCAGCTCCCACCACGCGGTCGCGTGGGCATTGCCGGCGTCGCGAGCCAGCTGGGACATGCGTTCGCGCAGCCAGGCTTGTGGCTTATCGGGCTCGGGCCTTGGCGCGGCGCTCACGGTGATCTTCGGCGTCTCGACCTTCGGCACGTCCGCCTCGTGCTCGTAGGTCTTCGTCGTGATGGTCCCGTCGAGCGCCTCAGTCTTGACCGTGACGGTGCCGTCAGGATGAGTCGTGGTCGTGATGATGTTGCCGTCGGTGTCGGCCTCCATGGTCATCTTGCCGCCGTCGGCCGTCCCGCCCTGGCCCTTGGTGCCTGGCCCGCCGATCTGGAAGACGCCGATCTGGGTGACGCCGTCGGACTCGTAGACGGGGATCGTGTAGCCCCTGAGGCCGCGCTTCGTGATCTCCTCGGCTTCCTCGAGCGTCTTGGGCGGTGTCCCCTCCAAATCACTCTTGAGGCAGTAGCCGTGCTTGCCGTTCGTGGCCAGGACCTTGACCAGGTCGGGCTCCTCGACGAGCTCCTTGCCGCCGCCGTAGGTCTGGCCGGCGGCGTTCGTCGGATACACGGACTCAGCAGGGAGCGGCGGCTCGGGCCACGGCGCCGGCGAGTCTGCATCGAAGGCGCCAGCGAGGGCGGCGCCGCCGAGGACAATCGCAGCCAGCGCGGCGGCGAGGCCGAGGGTCGCGACGCTCCGGTGCCTGCGACGCCGGCGACGCTCCACCTCGATCGCGGCCCGAAGTCGGGCCTCCATGTCGTCGGGCAGCTCGGGATGTGGCAGGTCGGAAAGTGCGGCGCCCAGCTCGAGATCGCGGCGCCCTTCTACGGACTCGTCACGGTCGCGGTTCATGCGCCGCCCCCCTCCTGATCGGGCGCGAGCGCGTCGCGCAGCTTGGCCCTCGCGGCCGCGAGACGCGAGCTGACGGTGCCCAAGGGGATCGAAAGCGCGCTGGCGGCGGCCCGGTAGCCGAAGCCGTCGCGGTCGATCATGAGCACCAAGGCGCGCTGCTCGATGGGCAGCTCCGCCAGCGCGGCCGCGAGGTCGAGGCGCTCAACGACCGAGGCGGCATGGTCCGGCGAGGGTGGTCCCTGCTCCGCGTCCGCGTCGGTCGACTCCGGTCGGCGAGCCTCATGACGCAGGCAGGCGTTGTAGGTGATGCGGTACAGCCAGGTGGCGAGGCGGGAGTCGCCGCGGTACTTGGGGAGCGCGCGGTAGGCAGAGAGGTAGACCTCCTGCAGGACGTCGGCGACGTCGGCGCGGTCGCCCAGCAGCTGGGAGGCGAGGGACTCGAGGCGTGGGCGCTCCGGGGCCAGGAGTCTCATGAAGGCGTCGGGCTCACCCCTGCGCGCCGCGCGCAACAGTACGTCCGCCTGCTGGGAGCCGGGCGCGATCGCGGTCACATGCACCGCGGCTTCCGCCGCCCCTGCCTCGCCTCGACCCACGACGTCTCCTTCGCAGAGTGCTCTGGACTGCCCACACCCTACTTAGATACGCGAAGTCCTCGTTCTGTTCGGTCGGGACGGATCTCGTACTGCAGAAGCGAGGCCCTCACGGCTCGAGCTGTTCGTCCCCATCTCCTCCCGCCGCCGCCGAGCGCCGGCGGTAGAGCATCGCCGCCGCCAGCCGCCCGTTGCTGTCGGTCTTGGTCAGGATGCGGTGCACGTGCGACTTGACCGTACCCACCGTGAGCACGAGCCGGCTCGCGACGTCCTCGTTCGAGCAGCCGTCGGCGAGCAGGGCGAGGATCTCCTCCTCGCGCGGCGTGAGCTCCAGGAACAGCCGCGCCGCGCTGCTCTCCGCGCCGAGGTCGAGGCGCCGCGCCCGGGCGCGCACCTCCTTGGACGGGTGACGGCGCAAGGTCTGCAGCAGCAGGGTGGCCTGGCGCGCCGGCAGGTCGGTGCGCGCCAGGCTCAGGAGCAGCGCGAGCACCCGGTCGCTGTGGCCGGCGAGCGAGGCGACGAGCGCCGGCCCGCCCACCTGCAGCGCGGTGACGCGCAGCAGCTCGCGCAGTTCCTCGTCGTCGAGGGCGGCCGACGGCAGCCACGCCGCCAACTCGGGGCTTGCGACCAGCTCCTGGCCGAGGAAGTCGAGGTGTCCCAGGCGCAGCAGCTCGGCCAGCGTCGGCGCGAGCTCCGGACCCGCCTTCTCGCCGGCGCGCAGTGCGAGCGCGCCGAGAAAGAACTCCGCCTCGGTCGCCTGGAAGCGGAGCCCCCACGATGAGGCCTCCTTGCGCAGCGCGCGGAGACGCGCCATCGCATGCTTGGGCGCGCCGCAGAGTCCCTCGGCGAAGGTGAGGTCGACCTGCGCCTCCAGCCTGTCGAAGATGGTCGCGTCTCCCGGCAGCGATTCCAGCGCACGCCGGCCCGACTGGACCGCCCTGGCCGGCTCGCCGGCGCGGCGCAGGGTCGCCGCGGCGACGAGGTTGGCGTAGCAGAGGATGCCTGTGTTCGTCGCCACCGGCGGCCCGGCGGCCAGGTCGTCGAGGAGCGCAAGGCACTCACGCCGGCGACCCTGCTGAGCGAGGGAGGCAGCGTGCGTCACGTCGACCTGGGCGAGGATGAAGAGCGGACCGTGGGCGCTGAGCACGCGCCGCGCCTCCTCGAGGTACCGCATCCCCCTCGCGTAGCGGCAGGCGTAGAGGTTGAAACCGCCGAGGCCGGTCAGCAGGCCGCCGAGCGCCGCGCACGAGGCGTCGCGCCGGACCGGCGGCAGCGCTAGCTCGGCCGCGCTGAGCGCGGCGCGCACGTCGCCGGAGCGGTAATGGCGATGCATCGCGGTCAGCATCATCTCGGCCTTGAGCTCGGCGGGCGCCGGACCGCACGCGGCGAACGCGGCCAGCGCCTCGTCGAGCTCCTCCCAGCGGCAGGAGAAGGTCAGGACTAGAGCCAGGGCGCGCAGAGACTGGGCGCGCTCGCCGCCCTCGCTTGCCTCCACGGCCTGCCGCGCGTAGGCCACGGAGTCGTCATCCTCGCTGGCCGCCGAGCAGCAGCGGGACAGTGCTCGCAGCGCCAGGTAGCGGCCGCCGCCCTCCCCGGCCAGGAGCGGCAGCGCGGCCTCCAGGCGACGACGGGCCGCGGGCAGGTCCACACTCTGGAACGACTGCCAGCCCTCGAGGAGCATCGCCCAGCCGGCGTACCGCTCGCCCCATGCCCCCAGCGCCGCGATCCATCGCGAGAGCAGCGGCTGAGCGCACACCTCCAGCAGGGGGTAGCCCCGCTCCCTGAGGACGCCGAGCGTCGCCTCGGCGTCCCCGGCCTCGAGGTAGAGCGCGACCGCGTCCTCCGGCCGGCCCGCATCGGCGAGCGCCGCGGCGCTCCGCCCTTGCAGCGCGGTGACCGCGGCTCGCCCGCCGTCGGCCGCGAGCTGCGCCTGCAGGAAGCCGCGAAGCAGCGGGTGGACGCGGTAGGGGCCGCCCGGAGCCTCCGCGAAGGTGAACGCTCCGCCCGCCTGCAGACGCTCCAGCAGGCGACCCGCTCCGGGCATGCCGCTGACCGCCTCGGAGAGCGCCGGCGTCATCGTCTCCAGGCAGCAGGTGCGTCGGAGGAAGTCCTGCGCCTCAGCGTCGAGCTGCGCGTAGACCTGCTCGGCGAGGTACGGGTAGACCTCGCGGCCGGGATCCTCGCCGCTTCGCGCCCCGCCTGGAGACGCCGGGTCGAGGCGCCCGTCCGCCGCGATGAGGAGCACGCCGGCCGGCCAGCCCTCGGTGAGGCCGAGCAGCGCCTCGATGGCGGCGGAGTCGGTGGACGCGCCCTCGCGGCCGGCGTCGCCGTACGTCTGGCCGGCGATCACCTCGGCCACCTGCGCGCCGTCGAAGCGCAGGTCGCTGTGCGTGATCTCGGCGAGCCCGCCGCCCAGGGCGAGCTTGGTGGTGGCGAACGCGGGCCGCACGCGGCTCAGCAGGACCACGTGCACGGCGGCCGGCAGGTAGGAGAGCAGCGCGGCGAGCGCTTCGTCGAAGGCGGCCGCGCCGGCGAGAGCCTCGTAGTCGTCGAGGACGAGGTACAGATCGCCGGCGGCGGCGCGCCCGAGATCGGCGGCGAGCCGGGCGGCGGCCTGCTCGGCGTTCTGCTGCGCCGCCGGCGCCGCGGGCTCGCGCAGGGCATCGGAGTGCGGCAGCGCGGCGGAAAACGCGCACCGAAGCGCGGCAAGGAAGCGGTGCGGGTCGGCGTCCAGCGGGTCGAGTCGGTACCAGACGTACCTCCAGCCGAGCTCGGCCGCGGCCGCAGCGACCAGGGTGGTCTTGCCGTAGCCGGCGGGCGCGCGCACCAGCAGCAGGCGCGCCTTCGCGGCTGCGGCGACCCGCTCCAGCTGGTCGGCGCGCAGGCTCGGAACGCGCAGCTCGGGCGGCATGAGCTTCGCCGCGGGCGGGGCGGGGTCGCCGTGGTTGGTCACTGGCCTCCTCCCGGGAGCCGGCCCAGCCGGCGGAGCGCCGGAGGGACTCGCCGCGTAGTGTAGCGGCTGGGGCCGGGCTGCGGGGCGCGAGAAATGTCTATCCAAGGATAGATAGCGGCCGGCGGCACATGAGGCCAAAGTACTTCCCAAGGACGGGTGCCATCCCGCGGCCGCTTCGCGTACCGTGGGTGGCGGAGGACGTCACTCGGAGACGGCAGGGGCCTGTGGTCGGTCGAGACATGACCAGCGAGGAATGCCGGCGGGTGCGCGACGCACGATGCGCGCGCCCGCCGGCAATCGCCTTCCGCCCGAGGGACGATCGCACGCGGAGGAGTCGTATGCAGTCTGCCTTTCGCGCACTCACAGGCTCGCGGCCGCGTCTTATACAGAAGAGGGTCGTCTGCGTTTGGGACTTACGCAGACTGCCTAATTGTAGTTGGGGCGACACAGGCCAGGCGTTTGGCCGGGTGGTCCCAGATCGATGGAATTCAGGAGGGCGACGTGAGCGATGACAAATGGTCCGTGGCCGGTCGCGCTGTCTGGCTCATCATCGGCGTCTCGGTGATTGCCGTCGTGGTGATCGCTGTGGCGATTGAACTGTTCTTGGTGCTCGGGCAGAGGTAGGCGGTCCTCGTGATTGCCGCCGGGAGCCTTGTGAGTGCGTGCAGCCCCAACAAGCGGATCTTGGTGTCACTCTTCCTCTCGTGGGATTCCTGAGCAGCCTCAGGTAGCCTCGGCTCCGACGGCGGAGTGACCCTAAGCGGATCTGTCGCCCATCTCGGGCTGACCTCAGCTTCTTGCGTCCTCCGCCGC